>DATJPT010000014.1 GCA_035506275.1 Bacteroidota bacterium | reverse complement strand
TTCAAACCCGCTGATACCGTTAAAGACGATGCTCGTGCTCGAGGAAGCCGTATAGTTCAGCGTCAATCCGAGCGTCTGGGAATGGTTGTTGTCGATGGTCGAGTTCCAGCCGTTGAGCACATGAACGGTCGCGCTTAAGGCTGTCGAGACCGGATAGGTCAAGCGGATCCCCGTATGGTAATACGGAATCGCATAAGCAAAGAGGAACGACCGGCTGTAGTTCCAGTTATCCTTCGATTCGATCACCTCATTCCCCATATGGGTCACGAACTTCCCCACATCGACCGTCAGCCCCTGGCCGATCGGAAGGACGGCGGTGAGGTAGCCCTGTTGAAGGACGTTGAGCGTGCTGCCGTTTCCCCCCTGGACAAGGTCGTTCGTGGGGCCGAAGTCGAGGTCGAAGCGGAAGCCGACCGGCGAGGCCGCCTTCTGGATGACGAGTTCGGCCAGGGAGAGCGTGAACTGGTTCTCCTGGATGTCGAAGTTGCGCAACTGGTTCGTCTCTGTTGCAGGACTGTTGAAATTCTTGCTGTAATACGCGTCGACGAACCCGCTCCAGGTGATCGGGGCCGGCGCCGGCGCTGCTGATGTGCTGTCGGCGGCGAATGAAATGCTTCCGATTAATGTCAAAGCCGCAGAGAGAAAATAGATCTGTTTCATGAGCTAGTCCTTTTCGATGTGATTAAAATAAGTGCATTGCTGTGATATCGAATGCAAGAAAGCCAGCATCAGAGCGCATCATCTCCTCCTTCTTCTGTCCGGATGCGAATCGATTCATCGACAGGAGTAACAAAGACCTTCCCGTCTCCCACATTCCCCGTCTTTGAAGCTTTAACGATGAGCGAAACCGCCTCATCGAGTTTCTTATCAGGCACGACAATCTCAAGCTTGATTTTCGGCAAAAAATCAATTTTATACTCGGACCCACGGTAGACTTCGGCATGTCCTTTTTGTCTGCCGACCCCTTTAACTTCGGTTATTGTCATCCCGTGAATACCGTTGTCATGCAG
Source organism: Bacteroidota bacterium (assembly GCA_035506275.1). NCBI lineage: Bacteria > Pseudomonadati > Bacteroidota > Bacteroidota bacterium. Next base: position 212,812 of record DATJPT010000014.1, on the reverse strand, counting down.
CGCTTCCCGAACTTCCTCCAGCTTATGCGGTCGTATGATAGCCTCGATCTTTTTCATTTATTTTTACGATGTGAAAAAAGTATTCTTTTTGCAAAACTAGGTCGAGCGATATTGACTCATAGGCATCTCCGTGTCGTTAAAGGGATGGCAATAAATGCATGCTCGCCATATCCGCCTGCGCCCTACAGTGCGCGTCCGGTGGACCAGCGGAAGCCGCCCTCCCCTCACGGCAGCATTCCGCTCAAGCATCGCGACATTATAATATAATGCATATTTTTCATTTGTCAAGTCATTTTTAATGTTTTTTGACAAATATCTTTATTTAATAAGGTAGAAATCTTCGCCTGCCATAGAACAAAAAGCCCCGTCAGTGAATGACGGGGCTTTTTGTTGGGAGAAGCCAGGCTTCAGGGTGGATCTGTTTTTTTACATCATCGTTCAGGGATCCCTCTCAGGTTCCTGATGGCCCGGCCTATATTTTTTGATTTGAATATGGCCGTGCCGGATACCAAGACATCCGCCCCCGCATCAATAAGGAGCGGAGCGTTCTCCACATCAATTCCTCCATCGACTTCAATAAGCGGATGCAATCCCTGTGATGAGATAATATGTTTCAGGTCTCGGATCTTTTGAAAGGTCTGCGGAAGAAATTTTTGTCCGCCGAATCCGGGGTTCACAGACATGATGAGGACCAAATCGGCTTCAGGCAATATCTCCTCCAGCGCTGAAAGGGGCGTTGCCGGATTTAAACAAACCCCCGGCTTCATTCCGAGCTGCCGGATCGTCGAGACCGTTCGCTTCAAATCCTTGCACACTTCCACATGGACGGTGAGGCGCGTTGTTCCCGCCTGTTGAAATACTTCCAGATAGGGATCGGGGTTGGCGATCATAAGATGGGTATCAAGGGGAAGGGGCGTCAAGGCATGGACGGTTTTCACGACGCCAGGACCGAAACTGATGTTGGGAACGAAGTGACCGTCCATGATGTCGAGATGAAGAAGGTCCGCTCCCCCTTTTTCCGCCAGCGCGACCTCTTTGGCAAGGTTTGCAAAGTCCGCCGCAAGAATCGAAGGCGCGATCAGTACCGAATGCTTTTTTGATTCCATGGACCTAGTGTTCCGGGACATATCCTTTTTTCTCGGGTGCCTGTGCGACAAAAAGATCGATCGGCTTTCCGAACCCGGAAATATCGCCAGCGCGCGGCAGCTGGCCAATGACCGTATTCGGCAGGAGGTCGGCGTTCGGCTGATAAGTAATCGTCCCTGCTTTGAACCCCTTCAGAGCCAAGATCTTCTGAGCGTCAGCCAGAGTTTTGCCGATGACGGTCGGGACAACAAGGCTGTCCATTGATTCTCCGGTACTTTCGGTCACACCGATATACAACCCTCGTTTCACTTTCGCTCCTGGGACCACATCCTGTGATATGATTGTTCCCTCGGGGAATTCTTTTGAAATTTGCCTGACGACCGCCCCGAGCTTCAGCCCGACTCGGTCCAGAGCAAACTTCGTATCGCGCACCGAGCGCCCCTTCAGATCGGGTACGACCGCAAGCTGCTCTCCCCCGCTGATCGTGAGGTAGACACGCCGGCGCGGTTTCACAAGCTGAGACGGCGCAGGGTTCTGTCCGACGACATAGCCTTCCGGATAGTCTTTGTCCGGATGGACATCGCCCTGCCTCGCTTCCAGGTTCAATGAATCAATAACGCGAAAGGCATCTGCTTCAGGCATACCGACGACGTCCGGAACGCTCAGCGTCCCGCCATGATTCACATACCAGGGGAGAATAACGTTATCCAGTACAAGCACAACGGACAAAAGTCCGCCTGCGATCCATAGAACAATCCTTGTTACCTTCGACCGAAAAATATCTTTCATGTTCGTTTATCGGAATATACTCTGTATGACAAAAAGTGCCAGCCGAATCAATTCCTGCAAAGCAAAGAGTCGATGTACTTTCCTACAAGATCGAATTCGAGGTTGACTTTTGTCCCTTCCCGGTAGTCATGGAAAATGGTGTGTTCATAAGTGTACGGTATGATGGCTACTTCAAAGTTGTCCGCATGCAAACGAGCGACCGTCAAACTTACCCCGTCAACGGAAATCGACCCCACCGGAATAAGGTATCTCCGAAATTTCTTCGGAAAACGTACAGCAAACATCCAACTTGCCTTCAACACAGTCCGCTTCATGACGATTCCTGTGGTGTCCACGTGCCCCTGAACAAGGTGCCCTCCCAGCCGCTGGTTCAGCGATACGGCCCGCTCAAGATTGACGCTGCTGCCTACATGCAGCGATCCCAAGCTGGTTTTCGTTAACGTTTCCTTTACTGCGTCGAATGTAAGGACTTTTTTCTTCCGCCGCACTATCGTTAAACATGTCCCATTGACAGCGATGCTGTTGTCGACCTTCAGCCCGGACGACACTTTCTTCGCCTCGATATCAAACTGCATTCCATCACGCCTGTTCCTCACCGAGACAACTTTGCCGATCTCTTCAACAATTCCTGTAAACATGATTATTCAAATTACCTTCATTGGTCATTGATGTTAATAGGAAAGGTATCCTTCTGTAAGGACATCCCCTCCTATAGTACGTATTTGCTTTCGCCTTATCTTGAAACGGGGTACAGTACGGCCAAAGGTTAAAAGCCCCTGATGAAACTTTTGGGGGGAAGTAAAGAGATATATTTTGTCTGCCTTCCGCGCCGCCAAAAATTGCCGATAGATTGATTGCCCCCCCTCCACAAGGAGCGATGCTATCCCTCTCTCCGCTGCCTTCGATAGGACGTCCCTAACCTCAATCCTGCCATTCCTGCTTTTCATCGGAACCAATTGAACCCCCTTGGCCTTCAGAATTTTCACCTTCTCTTTTTTCCCTCTTCCAAAGAAGACGATCGTCCGTTGTCTATCTTTGTCGCTGAATATCGCTGCGTCGACCGGAGCACTGAGATTTCCGTCGATCAACACCCTCAATGGATTCCTTCCGTTAACGGTGCGGACGGTCAGTTTCGGATCATCAACGGCCGCTGTCCGCGCTCCGACAACAACTGCATCATATTCGGCGCGAAGTTGATGAACAAACCTGCGTGACGCTTTTGACGATATCCATCTTGAACTTCCATCCTCGCGGGCGATAAATCCGTCCTTTGTTTGTGCGGCTTTCAAGGCCACAAAGGGCGAACCCGTTGTGATGTACTTCATAAATTTTTCGTTGAGGATGTGCGCATCATTCTTCAGAATACCAATCCTCAGTTTTATCCCAGCCATGCGAAGGATGACAAAACCTTTCCCCGCGACAAGGGGGTTTGGATCTTTCATCGCAGCAACGACTTTTCCAATGCCTGCCCGGACGATCGCGTCCGCACACGGCGGGGTTTTTCCGTAGTGTGCGCACGGTTCGAGATTCACATAAAGCGTCGCGCCTCGAACGTCGGAATGTCTTCTTCGGGCATCGTTAAGTGCGTTCACTTCGGCGTGCGCACCGCCGACTTTCTGATGATAACCTTGCCCAAGCAGTTTTCCGCTTCGAACGATGACAGCGCCGACAAGGGGATTCGGACTTACCCTTCCTATCCCTTTCGCCGCGAGCGCAAAACACCGCCGCATCCATTTTTCATCGTCACTCCGGCTCATGCATCATCCCGCCATGAAATAAAAGAGACATCACAGACTCGCTTGCGACGCTCCATGATGTCCTCATGATTTTTTGAACCGGCTTACTTAAAATAGATTTCTTTTCCTTTCGCCGCAGAGCTGTAGATCGCGTCGACAATCCTCATCCGGAGGACCGCTTCGTCCGCGGTCGAGATGATTTGGTGGATGCCCCGCACGGCGCCGATAAAGTGCTTCAACTCATTTTCGTACGAGCGCCGGAAAAGATTCTGGATGTCGTCGATCTTGCCCGGCGTGACGTTGACGATGCTTCCATGCATTTCGCGATGGATCTTCAACGGATTGAGCTTTGCGCTCCCCTTATCGCCGTAAATGTTGCAATAAAAAAGCTCATTCTCGATATAAAAGCTCCAACTTACCTCGATGGTGATCGTTGCTCCGTTCTTCATGAATAAAAACACAGACGCAGAATCTTCGACGCCGGGAGTAGCGTGAGAATATGTCGAAGAATTTACCCGTTTGACCTCCGGATATCCGGTCATCCATAACGCAAGGTCGAGCATAACGATCCCGAGGTCGAGAAAAACGCCGCCCCCTGATTTGTCTTTATGTCCCATCCAGCTGCTCTGATCGGTAAGCTTCTTGAGCCAGCCGGCTTTTACGTAGAACACTTCTCCCAGATCATTATTCTCGATAAAACTGCGCAAAATCATGGTATCAGGCCGAAAGCGATTATTCATCCCGACCATGACCTTCTTTTTTGCCTTCTTGGCGGCCTCGGCGATCGCAACCGCTTCCAGATATTTTCGGGCGATCGGTTTTTCGACGAAAATATCCTTCTTTGCTTCAAGACAGGCGATCGCAATATCTTTGTGGGCGTTCGTCGTGGTGCAAATATCGACCGCATCGAGTTCTTCCGTCTGGAGCATTTCCTGCACATCGGAATAATAGCGTTTGATGCCGAATTTCTCGGCAAGAGCGCGGGCACGCGACCTGTCTTTGTCACATACACACGGGACCGTCGCGTCGGAGATTTTGGTAAGGATAGGAAGATGAAAAACCTGTGCGATCCAACCCAATCCAACAATACCGATTTTAGCTTTTTCCATTGTTGGCGATATCAATAAGCGAATATGAACTACAACGCCCGGCGTTCTGTAGTTCTGTTGTGCGAAGGATGAGCTTCGCAAAATTCTTTGACGACCCCTGCGATCCCGCGCGGATCAAGCTTTACGATCTGGTAGAGTTCATTCGGCGTTCCATGCTCGATAAAATCATCGGGGATGCCGTGAACGTGCACGCTGACGTTTCTGTGATTCATGGAAGCAAGGGTCTCGAGAACCGCCGCGCCGAATCCCCCCTGCATCGTGTTCTCTTCGACCGTCACAATTCGGTCAAATTTCTCCACCAACCGTTCAAGCAGCTTCCGGTCTATCGGCTTTACAAAACGCATGTTCACGACTTCTGCCAAGATACCCTCTTTAGCCAGGAGGTCGGCCGCCGAGAGAGAATTGTAGACCATGGTTCCGAGAGTCAATATCGCAACATCGTTGCCCGTGCGCAATATTTCTCCCTTGCCGATTTCGATTCTTTCAAATTCCTTTTTCAAAGGAAATCCAAACGCGTTCCCGCGCGGATATCTCAACGCGATCGGCCCGCCGCGATGTTCGACGGCGGTGAACAGCATATCCCTCAACTCGTTTTCGTCCTTTGGAGCCATCACTACCATGCCAGGAATACACCGGAGGTACGACAGATCAAACGCGCCATGGTGCGTGGGACCGTCAGCTCCGACCAACCCCCCCCTATCGAGGACAAAAACCACATGAAGATTCTGAAGCGCGACGTCATGAATGATCTGATCGTACGCTCTTTGCAGGAATGTTGAATAAATTGCCGTGACAGGAATATACCCCTCGGTCGCAAGTCCGGCCGCAAATGTCACCGCGTGCTGCTCCGCGATCCCAACGTCAAAAAACCGCTCGGGCATCGCCTTCTGCAGTGCCGTCAAACCCGTGCCATCGGGCATCGCAGCAGTAACGCCGACGACTTTTTCATTTTGCCGGCACACTTCGACAAGCGCATCTCCGAAGACTGACGTGAATGCCGGCGGAGCATTCGGGTTTTTCGGAGAGATTCCCGTGACCTTATCGAACGGCGTTACACCATGGAGCCGTGTCGCCTCTTTCTCGGCAGGTCCGTATCCCTTTCCTTTTTCGGTAATCGTGTGAATAAGGATCGGACCCTTCAGGTTCTTGACATGCCGGAAAATTTCAACCAGCTTGACAACATTATGCCCGTTGAAGGGGCCGAAGTACCGAAAACCAAGCGCCTCGAACAACATTCCCGGCGTTATCACCGCTTTCAACCCTTTTTCAACATTCTGAGCGACCGAGCGAAGACGGTCGCCAAAGGTGTCCAGTTTCCCGGTCAAGTCCCAGACATTCGCCTTAAATTTGTTATAGCTCGGATGAGTCAACACTTCGGCAAAGTAATTATGGAACGACCAGAGATTCGGCGCAACCGAAGAGAGTGAGACCATCCGATTATCATTGAGAACAACGATCATGTCCTTCTTGAGCAAGCCGGCGTTGTTCATCGCCTCATACGCCATGCCGCCGGTCAACGATCCATCGCCGACGATGGCAACAACTTTATAGTGTTCATGCTTGAAATCGCGCGCCGTCGCTATGCCGAGAGCCGCAGAGATGGCCGTGCTCGCGTGACCGGCGCCGAACGTGTCGTACTCGCTCTCGCTTCGTTTAAGAAATCCGCTGATGCCATGAAGCTGGCGGATCGTATGAAAACGGCTTTTTCTTCCGGTGATGATCTTATGCGGGTACGCTTGATGGCCGACATCCCACACCAGCTTGTCCTTCGGCGTATCAAAAACATAATGTAGGGCAACGGCAAGCTCGACCGCTCCCAGCCCTGCCCCGAGATGTCCGCCGGTTTTTGAGATCGAATCGACCAGGAAATCTCTGATCTCTTTCGAAAGAGTCCGGAGATCTTTCACTTCAAGCTGCCGCAGATCGTGCGGGGTATCGATCTTATGAAAAAATTTTGTTTCGGTTTCTACCATGTGCGTTTCGTCTATTCAAAATCCATCAACTCGATCTTATTGTTCATGTCTTTGCTGAGCTTCTTGATCTTCAGCTCCGCTTTTGACAGTGTCTCCATGCACTCTTTGGACAACGCGATTCCTTCTTCATACAACTCGATAGCGTTTTCGAGCGGTGTTTCCCCCCGCTCTAACGAATCGACAATCTTCTCCAACCGGTCAAGAGACTGCTCAAATGTCCGTTTCGCGCCCTCTTTCTTCGCAGAAGCCATCGCATTCTTCATTTCTTTTTCTGAACTGATTCGACTATCGATTCAGCGTCACCGTCAAAAAACCGAACCGTGATGCGGTCTTTTTCCGAGACCCGCGACGCGGCTGGAACGATCTTCCCGTTGCGGAGCACCATCGTGTATCCGCGTTTGAGCGCCAATTGGGGGTCCATCGATTGAATCCGCTTGGCAAACGATTCCGCTTGCTGCCGCACCATCCCCAATCGGTGCTCAACGCTCCGGTGAAGCCGATGTTCCAAATCATCGACAAGCTGTCCGCGCTGGCGGAACATATCGAGCGGTTTATTGAAAGAATAGCTTCCGAGAAGGGATTGGATTCTTTCTTTCGCTGATTGAATCCTGCTTGCCGTCAGATTTTGAATAGTATAGGAAAAATTACGTAGAATATCAATAATCTCATTCCGGTCTTTCACCACCATTTCAGCGGCGGCTGAAGGAGTGGGCGCGCGCAGGTCGGCGACGAAATCGCTCATGCTGAAGTCCACCTCATGCCCGACCGCACTGATGACCGGAATACGGGATGCGTAGATGGCGCGTGCGACGACCTCCTCGTTGAACGCCCATAGATCTTCAAGCGATCCGCCTCCCCGTCCGACAATCATGACATCGATATCCGGCAACGCATTGAGGTCTCGAACTGCCTGCGCAATTTCATCAGCGGCACCGATGCCTTGCACTTTCACCGGCACGACAATAACTTCTAGGGCCGGAAACCTGCGCGATAAAACATTCAAAATATCCTGAATGGCGGCCCCCGTCGGCGACGTTATAATCCCAATCTTCTGCGGATACGGAGGAAGGGGCTTCTTATGATCCTCAGCAAACAGTCCTTCCGCTTGGAGCTTCTGTTTAAGGCGGTCGAAGGCAAGTTGTAATTCCCCCGTGCCGAGAGGCTGAAGTTGGAGGCAATCGATCTGATAATTTCCCCTCGGTTCGTACACGGTAATATTGCCGCGAACGATGACCTTCATTCCATCGGCCGGACGAAAGAGCATTTGCGCGACCCGGCTGCGCCACATGACGGCAGATAACTGCGCTCCCTCATCCTTCAGCGTAAAATACATATGGCCGGAAGAATGAAGCTTGCAATTGGAGATTTCCCCCTGCACCCAAATCTCACTAAAACCCTTTTCAAGAACCCCTTTGATCCGGCGGGTAATTTCGGTAACCGACACGATATTTTTTTCTGCAGGCATATTGAGAATATAGCTTTTATTGTTGGAATTTCAAAAATGCCGAACGGATCTCGGTGAGCGCTTTTATCATGCTCAAAAATGCGCTGAGAATATCTCATCCGAACACCCCTCCCTTCTTTTGCGCCAGACCGCATCTTTATGTATATTGATAGGCACCAGAGGGAACATGAAACTCGATGTTTTAGCAATTGGCGCTCATCCCGATGATGTTGAACTGGCGTGCGCTGCAACGATTGCCAAGCTTGTCAAAGCGGGCAAAAAGGTCGCTATTCTGGATTTGACCCAGGGCGAACTCGGAACGCGTGGGTCAAAATCACTTCGAAAGCAGGAGGCCGCAAGGTCGGCAGAAATTCTCGGCGTTGAATTCAGGGAGAATCTCAGGATACCGGATGGCAACATCGAGGTCAATCGGAAAAATATCACTGAAGTGATAGAGATCCTTCGCACCGTTCAGCCAACAGTCGTCATCTTCCCCCACTGGCTCGAACGGCACCCGGACCACGAACACGCCAACAGACTCTGCCGTGAGGCATGGTTTCTTGCCGGCCTCGAAAAAATCCCGACAAGATCAAACGGAAAAAAGCAGGAGCCATTCCGCCCCAAGAAATGTTATCACTACATGCAGAAGTACGAGTTTGCGCCGTCGTTCATCGTCGACGTTTCAGATGTCTATGAAACAAAAACAAAAGCGCTGTCGTCGTTTGAATCACAATTTTACAACCCTCACAGCAAAGAACGGGAGACGCTGTTATCGTCCAAATTGTTCCTCGAATCCATCAAAGCCCGGGACATGCACTTTGGAAGCCTTATTAATGCCGCGTATGGCGAACCCTTTTTTTCCGTAGAGCCGGTTGGGATCGATTCGTTCTTTAGCCTTAAGGTTTGAGACAGCGTAAAGTGGTTTGCATTCCTGCAAAACCCAATGGAAAGGTTCGTAATTTCGGACTCAAAAGCTCAGTTTTTGCCGAATTAGGAACCTCTCCAATGGCATGATTGTTGAAGAATTCAATTGCAGCTATGGCTATTGTTTCCAAACATAATATTTTTATCTGCCGGATATTTCTCGCCCTGTTCATTCTGGCCAACTCAGGTTTTACCGCGGTTGTTCGCCAATGCACCATGAAGTCGTCGCATGCGATGGAATGCTGCGCTAAAGACGCCGGACATGGGACTTCAAAGAATCGCAGCGGAGAAGTGGCAATAGTTGGGAATCCGGCCGACTGTCATTTTTCATCACTAGCGGGGGGACTGGCCAACCTCTCCGCTGTTGTTGAAAAAGAAAGCAGAACACACTCTGCAGGCACTAGTTCTCCGGCTCCACTTTTTTTGCGGTCAATTTTTTCCGATGCTCCTTCAAGATCATCTCTCCAGTCTCTTCCCATCCATTCTCATTTCTCTCCATTTTTCGGAGAGAAGTGCATTCTCAATTCCACATTTCTCATTTAACCGGAACTTCCGTCTAGTGTAAGGTTATTCGGAGCGCGGGCTCGGATACAACCCTGCACTGTTTATCTTTCTCCGCGCTTGAGTTCGCTCTTCAGGGATGTCGGTGAAGAAGCGATTGTACTACAATAACGGAAAAAAGGAGTTCCCGAATGCATCGATGCATCAGAAAAGCTATTGCCCCGCTTTGCCTCGTGGTCGTGGGCATAGTACAAGCACAAGATCTGACACTTCTCAATCTGGACGATCTTGTCGTTGAAGCACTGCAAAATAACCCTCAGCTTCGCGCTGCCAGGAACGAAACGGCGGCGGCCGGAACAAAAAGAGATCAAGCGACGTCGTGGGAAGCTCCTCAGGTTGGAATCGAGTTTTTCCAAACGCCGATCCAGTCATTCCCCGATCCGATAAAAAACGGGATGGAAACAGACTACTTCATCCAGCAGATGATTCCCTTCCCGGGGAAACTCTCTTCGATGGGCGAATCTGCTGAAAACATCGCAGGAATGGCCGGCCAAGAATACAAAGCATTGGAAAGACGAATTATCCGCGACTTGAAATCGGCGTATTACGAACTCTTCCATGTCCAGCGTCAAATTCAGGTAAATGCAGAGAATCAGGAATTAGTGAAGAAATTTACAGAGATCGCCCGCAAACAATATGAAGTCGGATTGGGAAAGCAGGCGGACATTTTACGGGGGCAAACGGAACTATCGTCCCTCGTTAATGAAGCTGTTACTCTCGAAAAAGAAAAAAAGAGCGACGAATCGATGATCAATACGATTCTCAGCAGACAGGCAAACGCCCCGCTTGGACGGATCCCTGATGCAGAAATCACACAGCCCCGATGGACATTTGACCAGCTCCGTCCTCTGGCTCTCGAAAACCGTCCTGAATTAAAAGGAATGAACTTCAACATCGGAATGAACAAAGCGGAATTGACAGAATCCCAGCGGGAGTACTACCCGGACATCATGGCGCGTGTGACGTACAAAAATTTGTCGAATACGAAGAATGATTTCTGGGATGCGATGATCGGGGTTAATATTCCGCTTGCATTTTGGTCCAGCGGGAAATACACGGCAAAGGTTCAGGAGAATGAACTCCATGTGCGCAAGGCCGAGAATGACCTTGCCAGCATGCAAAACATGGTTTCGTTTGAAGTTCAGAACGCACTGGTCAAGGTCCAATCGAATTATGACCTGGTGCTCCTTTATAAAAGCACAAGCATCCCACAAGCAGAACAGACCCTTCAGGCGACCTTATCCGAATATGAGACCGGCAAGACGGAATTCCTGATGGTGATCGATGCTTACCGGATGCAGCTGATGACAAAATTGGCTTACCACATGGCGGTGATGAACTACATGGCGAGCGAGGCGGAATTGGAACAAGCGGTCGGTCTTGACATTCCTCACATTTCAGAAAACATTCAGTGACTTATCAATAAGGAAATTGGCGTCATGAGAAATACCATAATAACAGCAAGCGTTTGCATTCTTCTCGGCCTCGGAGCCGGCTGGCTCGCTTTTCATTCCCCTGATAAATTTGATTCAGCCAACGGGAGGAAAATTCTTTACTACCGAGACCCGATGAATTCCCGGAATACGTCCCCAACACCGAAGAAAGGTCCCGATGGAATGGACTTTGTGCCGGTGTATTCCGGATCTCCGACAAGCGACGGATCAAAGAAAATAGCCTACTACAAAGATCCGATGCATCCATGGTACACCTCCGACAAGCCGGGCAAGGCCCCCGATTGCGGAATGGATCTTGTGCCCGTCTATGAGGGGGAGTCCGATTCGGGCGCGATTCATATCGATCCGGTCACAATGCAGAATATCGGCGTGACCACAGAAGTAGTGAAAACGAGAAGCCTTGCCAGGACAATTCGCGCAACAGGTAAAATTGATTATGACGAGACAAAAGTTTATTCGGTCTCCACGAAAGTGATGGGCTATGTCGAACATCTGAATGTTGACTATTCCGGCCAGGAGGTTCGTAAGGGGGAAGCGCTGATGGACCTTTACAGCCCGGAGCTTGTCGGCACACAGCAAGAGTATCTTCAGGCCATCCAATACCAAAAGGAGTTGCAGAACTCGAATGTGCCCGAGGCGCGAAAGGAAGCCGACGAACTGGTCCAAAGCTCCAGACAACGCCTTCTGTATTGGGATATTCCCGAAAGCGAAATCAAAGCATTGGAAGAGCGAGGCACGCCGAAGAAAACAATGACGATCGTCTCCCCCGTTGATGGCGTGGTCACTGACGAGATGGTGCTTCAGGGACAAAATGTGATGGCAGGGATGACTCTCTATAAAATTGCAGACCTTTCCTCAGTTTGGGTGCTGGCAGATATTTATCAATATGAATTGCCCTGGGTACAAGTCGGACAAAAGGCCGAGATCCAACTTTCTTATATCCCCGGCAAATCGTTCACCGGGGCCGTCGACTATATTTATCCTTACCTGGGCACGGAAACAAAAACGGCGAAAGTGCGGGTCAAAGTTCACAACCCGGCCGGCACTAAGCTCAAACCGGGGATGTACGCGTCGATCAATCTCACGTCTCCTGTTGAAATCAAAAACGTGGCGGTGCCAGAACGGGCGGTCATCCGCTCTGGCGAGCGGAGCGTCGTTGTCGTCGCGCTCGGGGGCGGCTATTTTGCTCCGCGGGACGTGAAAACGGGCGTCGAATCTGCGGGGTATGTAGAAATTCTTTCTGGAGTAAACGAAGGAGAGCGTGTCGTTACATCATCGCAATTCCTCATCGACTCGGAGAGCAATCTTAAAGCGGCTCTGCGGTCGATGAATGGACATCAGGAAAGCGATACGACGAAGTCTGGATCACGAATGGATGATGGGGAAAGAAAGAATACAGATCAAAGAAGACGGGAGACAGCAATCAATCACAAGCGTAGTTCAACGGATGGGTCAAAGAACAACTCCACGGCGATAATAAAGCCCGGTCAACCGGCTGTCGATCCCGTGTGTGGATTGCAAGCCGACGGCAGCGACGAACTCTCGTTCGTCTGTAACGGGTAAAAATATTATTTCTGCGGCGTTGACAACATGGAAACATTCAAATGCACGCCGCAGCAGTATATTTCGTTTGGTACCAAATAAGTTCTGTGGCTGCAGTTCATTCATGAAGGAATATTGATATGCTGCAAAAGATCATTGACGCCTCGATACGCAATAAGTTCTTTGTCATCCTCGCTGTCGTTTTTCTGATTGGTCTTGGATGTTACTCGATGCTGCACATACCCATCGACGCGATTCCTGATTTAAGCGATGTCCAAGTGATCGTCTACTGCGATTACGCCGGCCAATCGCCGAGAATCGTGGAAGACCAGGTGACCTACCCGTTGACCACAGCTTTGGTTTCCGTCCCCGGCGCAAAAGTTGTACGCGGCTATTCGTTCTTTGGATACTCCCTCGTCTATGTCATTTTCGAGGACGGCACGGATGTCTACTGGGCGCGAAGCCGGGTCCTCGAATACCTGAACTATGCGCAGAAACGTCTGCCGAAAGATGTCGTTCCGACCCTCGGACCGGACGCTACCGGTGTTGGATGGGTCTTCGAATACACGCTCTGTTCGGATAAACACTCGCTGCAAGAGCTCCGTTCATACCAGGATTGGTATTTGAAGTATCAGCTCTCTTCCCTCGAAGGAGTAGCGGAAGTTGCGAGCGTCGGAGGGTTTGTCAAGGAATATCAGGTCACCGTCGATCCGGTCAAGCTGGCTGCATACAATATTCCGCTCAAAATGGTCGAGACGGCAATTTCGAATTCGAACAACGACGTCGGCGGCGAAGTTGTCGAGATGGGAGAGACGGAATTCATGGTGCGGGGGCTAGGATACATAAAATCAATTGAGGACATCAAAACCATTCCTCTGATAGTGGACAAGAAAAGCGGCACGCCGGTCTATCTTCAGGATGTGGCGGATGTCGCAATCGGTCCGTTGATGAGACGCGGGCTCGCCGAGAGCAACGGCGAAGGAGAAGTGGTCGGCGGAATCGTGGTCATGCGGTACGGCCAGAATGCATTGAAGGTAATAGAGAACGTAAAGAAGAAACTCGATGAATTGAAGCAAGGTCTTCCATCTGACGTAACGATAACGACGGTGTACGACCGCTCTGGATTGATTGAGAGGGCGATCGAGACGTTGAAGGAAAAGCTGGTTGAGGAGATCATGATCGTTGCGCTCGTCTGCATCATTTTTCTTCTTCATGTGCGCAGTGCGTTTGTAGCCGTCTTCACCCTGCCGACGGCCATCATGATCTCATTTATCATTATGAAATGGCAGGGAATCAACGCCAACATCATGTCCCTCGGCGGCATTGCAATTGCCGTCGGCGCCATGGTCGATGCAGCCATCATCATGATCGAAAATGCGCATAAGCATCTTGAGCGAGAAAACGAGAAATCCCCGGAACAACGGCGCGATCATTGGGATGTCATCGCCGATGCTTCAAAGGAAGTCGGTCCTGCCCTCTTCTATTCACTTCTCGTGATCACCGTTTCTTTCATCCCTGTCTTTACTCTGGAAGATCAGGAAGGCCGGCTATTCCGGCCGCTTGCGTTCACCAAGACGTATTCGATGGCTGCAGCCGCGATCCTCTCGATTACCATCGTTCCGATTCTGATGGGATATTGGGTGAGGGGAAAGATCATGCCCGAAGAACAAAATCCGATCAATCGGTTTCTCATCAGACTCTATACGCCCGTCGTCGAGTTCGTCATCCGGTTCAACAAATGGATCATCGGTGCGGCATTGCTTCTTGTGTGCGTGACGGTTTTTCCCTTCGAGCACATCGGTTCGGAATTCATGCCGCCGTTGAACGAGGGGGACATACTGTACATGCCGACGACGATGCCGGGGATTTCAATCACAAAAGCACGCGATCTGCTTCAGCAGACGGATAAAATCCTCCGGCAGTTCCCGGAAGTGCAAAATGTTTTCGGAAAGATCGGCCGCGCCGAATCAGCGACCGACCCGGCAGGGCTCGACATGATCGAGACGATCATTACGCTCAGACCCGAATCCGCGTGGCCTCCAGGAATGACCACGCAGAAACTGATCGACGAAATGGACCGCGCCATCCAATTCCCCGGAGTAACTAATGCGTGGACAATGCCGATCAAAACCCGCACCGACATGCTGAGTACCGGGATTAAGACCCCGGTTGGGATTAAAATATCCGGCCCTGACCTTTCGATATTGCAAAAACTCGGCATTGAGGTCGAATCGGTGATGCGCACTGTCCCCGGGACCTCAAGCGCATTTGCGGAACGATCCATCGGAGGAAATTATCTCGATGTGGAGATCAACCGCAAAGAAGCGGCTCGCTATGGAATTTCCGTCGGAGATATTGAAAGCGTCATACAAACTGCAATCGGAGGAATGAGCATTACCAGCACCGTTGAAGGACTCGAACGATACCCTGTAAGCCTTCGGTACAGCCGCGAGCTGCGAGATAACGTTGACGCATTGAACCGCGTCCTCGTCGCCGCCCCGACAGGCGAACAAGTTCCGATGGCTCAGCTTGCAACGATCACCACCAGCAAGGGACCAATGGTTATACGCAGCGAGAATACCCGGCCGAATGCGTGGGTCTACGTCGACGTTAAAGGCGTCGACGTCGGCTCGTACGTGAAAACTGCCAAACGCATCGTCTCCCAAAATGTTTCCTTCCCTTCCGGATACAACATTGTATGGAGCGGAGAATATGAATACATGGAGCACGCCCAGCAACGTCTCATGTTGGTTATACCGCTGACTCTCTTTATTATCTTCATCATCATATATCTGAATACGCGTTCTTTCGTCAAGGTCGCAATTGTTTTTCTCGCAGTCCCCTTCTCGTTGGTCGGCGCGTTCTGGCTCATCTATGTCCTCGGATATAATCTCAGCGTCGCCGTATGGCTCGGCATTATTGCGCTCGCGGGATTGGATGCTGAAACCGGGGTTGTGATGCTGTTGTATCTCGATCAGGCGGTCGATGAATGGACAAAAAAAGGCAAGATGCGAGGCTTGCAGGACCTCAAGGATGCGATTCACCATGGAGCCGTGAAACGGGTGAGGCCCAAGATCATGACCGCGTCCGTCATCATCGCCGGCCTTTTGCCGATCATGTGGAGCAACGGCACCGGCGCCGACGTTATGAAAAGAATCGCCGCTCCCATGGTCGGCGGCGTGGTAACATCCGTTCTGATGGAGCTTGCGATCTATCCGGTCATCTATTTTTTATGGAAATCTCATAAAATAGAGAAAGGCCTGATGCACGACGCTCCAATGGCCGAACATTAGCATCATCGGACGGTTTTGAAGGAACTTAACCTTGCTTCACGGCGTTCTGTTTGATATTATTCACCTATTAAACTTTTAGGGCAGATACCATGAAAAAATACTCCGCTCTTGTTATTGCCGTACTGTTTGTCTTAACCGCCGGATTCTCATCGGCCAATGCCAGTGCCAAAAAATCCACAAAGCACAAACATCAGGAGAAAAGCTGCTGCTGCGATATGAAGTGCAATAAAAGCGATAAGAAGGACAGCAGCAACAAAACAGATACCAAAAAGGAATCTGAACAAAAATAATATTCTTTTGTATGCAAACTAACCGACTGTTCATAGCGAGAGCCTTTGAATGAAGTGCGCTTCGTGCGGCAGAGATTTACAAGAGGGCGTATCATTCTGTCCTTATTGCGGGGAAAAAGTTGCGGTGCCGTCGGCATCGGCTGTACCCGTAAAAACCGGCCTCCCTTCCACGGCTACTGTCGAGGGGAGAAAAGGGATGAGTTCCAAGGCAAAAGCAGCTTATTCCTCGATCGGCCTTCTGCTGCTCGTGGGAATGGGGGTCGCTTTTGTCAACAGCCTTCCTGGCGGCGAGCACCCGGTCATCCATAACCAACCGACCGTTTCAAGTCCGCAAACCTACGACGGCGTCAAGCTGACCATGATCCCGGTACGTTCGCGGGTTGAGAATGGATTCATCATTATTTCGCTGACTGACGTACTCGAGAAGAAAATGGTCGGTTTCACGTATGAGGGAAAGACCAAAAAGGTTGAATTGATGGCGTACGTCAACCCCCAGGGAAAGCTGGTGACGTCGATAGCCATGTGCGATCCATGCAACTCCCAGAGCTTCCATACTGAATCCAAGGAGTTGGTGTGCGACAATTGCGGCACCCGATGGAATTTTTCAAACCTTGAGGGAGTCAGCGGCTCATGCCAGAAGTATCCTCCAGACCCGATCCCAAGCGAGATCGTCAACGGCGAAATTAAAATCAGCACCAGGCTTGTTGAAGATTGGAAATTGAGAATATGAGGACGAGCACACGCTTAATCGGTTTGACGTTGGTGTTGATGGTCGGATGCGGAAAACAGCCGGAGGAAAAACGATCAACAGGGAGCATTGCGGTTGCAACAATTCAGCTCCCGACGTTGAAATGCAAGACCTGCGTCAAGACGATAACAACCGCTCTTGCTTCCGTCGACGGCATCGAGAACTCCGAAATTGATCTTGAGAGAAAGAGTGCAACGGTGAAATTTGTCGCTGCAAAACTCGACGTTAATAAGATTGAACTGGCGATCAGCGGGGCCGGTTATGACGCAGACAAGGTCAAGCGGGATTCGACAGCGTACGAAAATTTAGCAGAATGCTGCAAATAAACCTCTCACGTTGTATTCCTTCTCGCCTCGCTTGCTCTCCGAACGATCGTAATCAAAAATCCGGCGACAAGCGTTATCGTTCCGATCCATACGAGGTTGATGAACGGTTTGACGCTTGCTTCAACAATCAACGTTTCGCTCTTCTGAGGCTGCCCCGCAGCCAGCGGCGTGCTGACAATGATGGTAATCGAAGATTTTCCCCTTCCGCCGTTCCCTAATCCCATCCCTTTGATCGTAAAAGAAATATCTGTATTCGGCAGCGATGCGGGGACATAACTCACCTTTCCCCTCTCGTTGTGCATCTCCGGCGTCAAGTGGTATGTCTTATTGCTTCGGGTAACATCGAGAGAGACCGAGACGACGTTGCCCTTCTCTGGGGATGAGTTGAAGGCGTATCCGAGATAGCTGATCGACATGTCCTGGAATTTTTGGACTTCATCTTTCCCGATGGTCAACTCCTGCTCATTCTTCGAATCCGGGCTTTCTAACGAAAGGGGCGAGACGTAGAAATCTTTCGTCATCAGGTTGATGATATCCGGATTCCTCATCAATCCTTCGCTCTCCTTGCTGTTGAACATCACCGGCGCAACGATGAATTTCTGATCCCCTTTTTCTACTTCGACGTCAAACGCAAACCGTCCCCGCTCGATCGGATGGTATCCGATATAACGCATCGAATAACCGAGCGCCTCGACTTTCTTTCCCTGTTCCAGAGAGATGGTCTCTTTATCATCATATTTCGCCGACGAGACAAACCCCAAAAACATCAACGCCAAGCCGATATGCGCAATGGCTCCCCCGGCCATTTTCGGGTTCCCTTTGAAAATTCTTAATCCAACAGTGATGTTCGTGAAAAGAGCGAACGAAGAGGCGAAAATGAAGATCAGCATTGTAACATGATGCGCACCGATAAAATAGGAAACCGCCGTCAGGATGAGGGCGAGGAACGTTGGAATGCGAAGGCTCTTAAGAAGCGATTCCGTGTCCGAATTCTTCCACCAGAGGAGCTGCCCGATGCCGGCCATGAGGGCGATAAAAATTCCCAGCGGAAGAGTCGTCGTGACATAGTAGGAGGAATCGACCGCCGAGACTTTTCCCTTCAGAAGGCCGGTAATGATAGGGGACGATGTCCCGATGACAATGAACATTGCCGCGAAAACAATGGCCGATGCACCAAGAAATAGCGCGAATTCGCGCGACAAGATGCTGTGTTCAACGGGGACCTTCGGCATCTCTTTCATGCGGACAAAGAACAGGCCGAATCCGATCGCCGCAAAAAGAAATAGGCCGGCAAGAAGCATCCAATAAACCATCATTCCCGGTTCAACAAACGAATGTACGGAGGTATCCCCGAGTACGCCGCTTCGGGTCAAGAAGGTAGAATACAGCACCATGATGAAGCACAATATGCTCAGGACGAAATTTGTCTTGATGAAGCTTCCGCTTCTTCGCTGTGACAACATAGTGTGGATCGAGGCAACGCACACAAGCCACGGCACGAGCGAAGAATTCTCGACGGGATCCCATCCCCAGTACCCTCCCCATCCAAGCGTCTCATAAGCCCAGAAGCCGCCCATGATGACTCCCGTTCCCAGCACCATTGCTCCGAACACCGTCCACGGAGTTGAAACTCGTATCCAGCTCACATAGTCGCGTTTCAGCATCCCTGCCACGGCATACGCGAACGGAACCGACATTGAAGTGAACCCGATGAACAGGACCTGCGGATGAATCACCATCCAATAATTCTGAAGAAGCGGATTCAGCCCTTTCCCTTCATTCGGATACTGCGCCCAGATTCCTTTGGCTTGATCGATCCAGACATAATTGGCGATGTTCGAGGGGACGGGGCCGGTGTGAATCAGGTCTTTCGGGAAAAGGTCCCAGATGTACATGAACGGATTTTTGAGGATGAGCATCAAGAAGAGAAACGAGAGGATGGCGGAATAAATCACCATCAGTTCCGGTTCGTACCCTTTCCGCGATGAGTACCACATCAACGCAAGCCCGACGATGCTGGTGTAAAAAGCCCAGAGGGAGAAACTTCCTTCCTGCCCTGCATAAAAGGTCGAGAAGAGGAGCGGTCCCGGCAGGTCGGTGGAGCTGTAATTCCAGACATACGCATAATTAAACTGATGCGTCATGATAAAATAGATCAAGAGTCCCGCTGCGCCGACCATCCCGGCGACAGCTGTCAGATACGCAGAGCGCGCAAACAGCAGAAAGCGTTCCGAATGCTTCCGGTGGTCCAAATAATAAAAGAGCACCGCGCTCAGCGATGCCCCGAAAGCGACCTTGATGATGATACTGCCGATCATTCCGTTGTCCCTGCTCCGTTGAATGAATTACAATGTTTTTTGAACAGCCGACGCATCGCCTTCGTATTTAGACGGACACTTTGTGAGAAGTTCCGTGGCATGGAAACAACCATCCTTGTACCTTCCCTTCGCGACCACGCTCTTCGCCAGCTCGAAGTTGTTCGGCTTCGCCCCGTCGAGAATCACTTTCGCTTCCCGCTGGCTGTCGTCGCGCATGTAGAAAATGAACTGCCCGGCTTTTGCGTCGAACTGAGTCTCTTTTTCCTTCACCCACTCCCCCTTCACCTGAACTTTTTTCGCAGTCTTTTCGGCCTTTGCAAAATCGGTATACTCGACATTGCTGTCCAAAAAAGAGACCGCGCCGAAGATGACAAACGCGACGACAACGACTGCCGCGACAATGATCTTTGCTTTCACGAAATCCTCCTCACTTTCGCAGGCTCTTTTCGAGCTTGCTGATTTTGCCGTCGAGCCGGAACAGGTAAAAGACAAACCCGAACCAAATGATGAGCACGATGCTCATGACGATATACAATTGATTCTGTGCGAGAAACTCCACGGTCGATGCTCCTTATTAGTGTTGTGACGCCGCTTCAAGCCTGGCGTACCGAACTCTGAGGTTAAACATCCAGAAATACAAAACGGTGAATCCGATGATCGAAGCGAAAAATACCACCCGCATATTCGCCGGCATATGAAGCTGAGCGACTGGCGTCGAACCCCCTTCATCCCCCTTGGCCCCCGGATGAAGCCCTGTCATGATCCGGGGCATGACGAAAATAAAGAACGGTGCGGTGACCCCTGCAATGATCGAGTACACCGCTGCCAGCGTGGCTCTTTTTTCCTCTACGTCAACGGCCGAACGCAGCGCAAAATACGCTCCATAGATTAACAATAAAACGAAGATTGAAGTTTCACGCGGATCCCAATTCCAGAATGATCCCCAATTGAATTTCGCCCATATCGAACCGGTCACGGTCGCAAGGATGCAGAACATTGTCCCCAACCCGGCGGCGGACACCGACCGGAGGTCGTAATCGAGTTTTTTTGTTTTGAGATACATGATGCCGTACACCGTCGAGGCAATGAATGCCACCAGCGTCGTCCACGACATCGGAACGTGGAAGAATATTATCCTCGCCTTCTCTTCGAGCGCGGGAATGATCGGCAGTTCGTACCATTGCTGAGGGGCCGCCACCATCGGCATCGCAAAACCCGCGATGATGACGATGGTCAGCCATACAACAAGCCCTGCCTTTGCGATCACTAGCTTGGTCATGATGTGCTAATCCTTCCAGACAAATTCAAAAAGAACGACGGACACGGCGATAATAACGACGGTATACGATATCAGGATCTGAAACTCTCCGAGCGCCTCGGTAAAAAAAGCGCCTTCAACAGAAAGCTGCGTTGCCTTGATCACCGTGATGAGCATCGGCAGCATAATGGGGAATGAAAGAACAGGGTACAGCGTCCCTTTTGTGTTCGCTTTTGCGATGATCGCTGCAATGATCGTCGATGAACTGGCGATCGCGAGACTGCCGAGGAGAATTGTGGTCCAAAAGATGTCCGCCGACGCGATGACAAAATTATTGATCAGGAGGATGTAGAGTATCGAGATAACAGCATTAAGGGCCAGCGTAAGGATTCCGTTGAACAGCAGCTTGCCGAGATAGATCGGGGTCGGCGACGCGATGAGCTGCAGGGTCAGCACTGTCCCCCGTTCCTCTTCGCTGACAAAGGTCCGCGATAGCCCCGACATGCTGGAGAAGAAAATGATCACCCAAAGAATCCCGGCGAGCACGTCCTGGCTGATCGATTCGCTTCCGAGCGAAAAAAGGATAATTGACAGAGCCGTAACCACGAACATGAAGAGCGCATTTAACGCGTATCGCGTGCGCAGCTCTGAATGTACATCTTTGATGAAAATGTAGTATGACGGGATCAACAGGGATTTCACGGCACTCTCAACATACGATTTTGCGGGGCGACATTCAAGGCTGTCCTCTCTTTTTCCCGTTTATTGCAAGGTCGACGCGATAGTCGGCATATTCCAGATCCTCCTTATCATTTGTGGCAATAATGAGGATCCCGTTCTCTTTTTGAATACGCATCGTATCGCGGACGACCTCAACGCCTTCTTCGTCGAGGTTTGCGGTCGGTTCATCCAGGACAAGGATCTCCGGATGATGAAGCAGTGCCGCGGCATACTTCAGCCGTTGTTTCATCCCGGACGAGTATGTTCGAACCTCGTCATTACGCCGCTCGTAGATGCCGAATTTCTTCAGCAGCGATTCGGCCTCTTCAAACGACCGTTCAGGCAGGTTCCTGATCCGGCCGAAGACGGAAAGGTTTTCAATCCCCGAGAACTCCTCATACATCATGATATACGGCGATACTAATCCGATATGGCGATATATTTTTTCCGGAACGATGTGGGCATCATCGATTGAACAGGCGATTTGCCCTGCGGTCGGGGTAAGGATCGCACAGACGATCTTCGCGAGCGTCGACTTGCCGGATCCATTTTTTCCGGTAATCGCAACAGCTTGAGTCTGTGTCACCGAAAAGGAAACATCATCGAAAATCACCCGCCGGTTAAATACTTTCGAAACGGACTCTGCAGTGAGGACGATTTTTTTCATCGGACGAATTTACATGAATAATGACGCACCATGGACCTCACGGCCGGCCTACCGCCGATTGACAAAATAGAACGTAACAAGATTTTCTGCTGGATTGCTGTAAACAATGTCCAGCACGCCGTCTCCGTTGAAGTCACCGAATCTGAACGTCGTCTCTTGCGGCATGTCCATAAGAAAGGTGCGCGGCAAAAATTTCCCGTTTCCTTTTCCTTTGAGGAAAAAAAGCTCCGATGTCTTATCGTCCAAAACCATGATGTCGTTGATCCCGTCTCCGTCGAAATCGATGATCTGGAGATGCTCGGGATTGACAATCTCAATCCCATCAGCGACCGAAAAGAACTCACCGAACCGGCCGGCTCCTTTTCCGAGAGCAATTCGGATGTTGTTCATCGGCGCCGTGTAAAGGATGCAATCGGGAATGTTGTCACCGTTCACGTCGGCAAACGCCATGGAACACCGCTTCATCGCAGAATCGGGGAAGACATATGACAGGGTTTTGCCGCGGTACTGGCCTGCTGAATCGCTGAACGTGATGCCGAGAGTATAATGAAGAGCCTGGCTGTCAAAATAGATATATGCCAGGTCCGGCAGGCCGTCGCCGTTAAAATCATTGACGGACCCTGCAAGGATCCTCTCCGGAATGATCGGTTTGATGTTCCGTTCGACAAATTTTGTCCCCGAGACTTGCCTGAAGTATGAGAGCGAGCGCTGTTTCGCGCTTGAAAACACGTAGAATTCGATCGACTTATTTTGCAACGCCGCGTCGGGCAGAAACACTCTTGGATTTTCCGCCGTTGCAATCGCGTACGTATACGAAACAGCGGCCTTGCGCACGGCAGGCTGTTGTGCCTGAGAAAGCGTGAGGACCGACACTTTGGCGATCGATTCATGCGTCAGGAGGAACGTCACGGAAGTATCGTTCTTCGCATACAGCCGGACCGCAGTCGGACGTTCAACAGTTGGAATGCCGATCTGGCCCGACATCCGGCCGGGCGGCGAACTATACAAGAGCGAAAGAGATGACGACGCGCTGTCAACAACTGCCACGTCATCATATCCGTCGTTGTTGAAATCGCCGACAACAAGGCCAAGAGGATGCTTCCCTACCGCAAACGATACCTCGCCCGAGAGAGCCGCGTTCTCCCTCGGTGCCGCAAGTTTTTTCTTTGCGTTCCAATAACACGTCATCATTCGCCGCGACGGGTCAATCACAAGCACATCGTTCCATCCGTCGCCATCGATGTCGCCGACAAGAGTGATCCGGTTGTCGGATGTGCAGCCAAACACAACGTCGTCGTAAAACGTCCCATCTCCCTGGTTGGAAAAGACGCTGAACGTCCCGCCAAGATCATCGACGGCTACAACATCGGGCGAGAGACGTGAGGAGACCGGCGCCGCCAAGAGTTCGCCGATTGCATGATTGAAATCAAGGCTCTGATACTGAAAATAGGAAGCCATGCCGTCGCCGGCAAAAAAACGGAGCGATCGGGTCATGGACGAGGCCACCGCATAATCGAGCACGTGATCTCTGTTGAAATCCCCGAACACAACGGCGACCGTGTCCTTGTCGAAGGAAACAATATTTTGTTCTGCGAATTGCAAATCCCCCATGCCGTAATAGAACACCATTTCATTCGTCAGCCAATTATGAACGACAATGTCCGGGAAATCATCGTCGTTAAGTTTCACAACAGATGCATCGACAACGGGGATCTCGGGAAGGATAAGATTTTTTTCTCTAAATGTCCCGTCCTTGTTGCCCAACAGGACCGAGATGCCGGACGATAATTTTCCGAAACAGAGAATATCGGTCGTGCTGTCATTGTCAATATCCGCAAGAAGTACTTTTTCAGGATAGAAATTGACGTTGTACTTCGTGCTACGATACACGGTGTCGTTCGGCGTACTCAGCCATACTTCAACCTGGCTGGTTTGTCGATGCACTATGACGATATCGTCCTTGCCGTCGTTGTTGAGATCCTTTGCGGCCAGGAACGTGACGTCCGTCGAAGGGCCCAGAGAGACACAATCGAACGAGATGCCATCGCCTTTATTGACCAAAACGACAAGATGCTGGCTTGCCTGGTCAAAACAGAGAATGTCCGGATGCGGGTCGGCATTAAAATGCATCAAGACAGCAAGCGACGGAGCGAACGGCAGCGAGGTGGAAGTTACCGTCCCCAAGGCCGCCGTCGTCCGCTGCTGGGCAATCGCAATTGCGCCGCAGGTCAGCACTGCCACAAGGATTTGGTTGAAGGCACTTCTCGGAGAGCGGGGGGGGAACGACAAAACATTCGCCGCGCTGAAGCGGCGTTCGACGGAAGCCTTATTCATTGCCCTTCTTCGACCGACGCCGAAGCCTCTCTTCACGACGCCGTGTTGCATCCGCAAACCGCCTCCGTTCATCATCGCTCTCTGGGCGCAGGCGGGGCACCGGAACCGGTGTGCCGCTGCCGTCGATGGAAACAAACGTCAGGTAGGCAGAATTTGCATGGACGAGAGCACCGGTAAGTAAATTTTCGCAAAATACTTTCACGCCGACTTCCATCGAGGTGTGAAATACGCAGTTGACGGACGCGCGAAGGATGACGACCTCTCCTTCTTTGACCGGATGAATAAAGTTGAGCTCGTCAACGGACGCCGTTACACACACACGCTTGGAATGCCTTGCCGCCGCAATCGCCGCGGCCAGATCGATCCAGTGCATCAGCTGACCGCCGAGGAGATTGCCGAGCTGGTTGGTGTCGTTCGGCAGCACGAGCTGCGTCATCTCAACCTGCGAATGCTTGACTGAAAACGATTCTTCCTTCATTGGCCCGTATTCGTCGAGAGTCCCATTGATTTTTTCGGCGCCGGCTTTGGCGCGGCAAGGTCGGCCTCGATCGCAGCCTTGAGCGTTTCCGCGTCGCTCTTCAATCGACTTGCCGGATATTTTTGAAAGAATAAATTAACGGCGTCAAGAGCCGCCGCGTAGTCATGACGTTCCCTTAACGCGGTCGCTTTTCCGAGCAGTGCGTCGTCGGCGTAATCGCTGTCATGATACCGGTCGAGCACCAGATCGAAATAGGCGATCGCTGACTTGAAGTATTCAAGCCGGAGATACAACTTTCCGTTATCGTATTCCTTCTTTGCTAGCTTGTTGTTGAGTTCAACGATCTTTGCTGCAGAG
The DNA here is from genome assembly GCA_035506275.1 of Bacteroidota bacterium. Taxonomy (NCBI): domain Bacteria; kingdom Pseudomonadati; phylum Bacteroidota; species Bacteroidota bacterium. The sequence goes on along the minus strand of DATJPT010000014.1, from coordinate 187,405 downwards.
ACTTTTGCGAGCGAGTCCGTCGGATAATATTCGATGAACGACTGAAAATCGTCGATCGCTTCTTTTGTGAACTTTTGATCAAGCTCGGATTTCGGGGAGAGCTCATAGTTCGACATCGCTTTCATGTATCGCGCGCGCAGAACAAGCGGACTGGACGACATCGTCCGGATGAGAAGGTCATATTCCGCTGCTGCGAGTATATATTCTTCCCTGAGATACCGGCATTCCCCCATAAAGAACTGCGCGCTGTCCGCATACGCGCTCCCCGGGAACTGAACGGTCACATTCTTGAAGTCTTCGACGGCGTCAAGATAATCTTCCCGGTGGAATTTCTTCATGGCTTCGGCAAACCGCTCCTCGGCCGTATAAAACTCGGCTTCTTTGCTCGACCCGCATCCGTTCACCTCTACCATCAACAAACAACTTATCGCTGCAACAACAAATAATTTCTTCAATGGAGAACGCCTCTTCGTGACAAGATAATTGGAATATTGGATAATGATTGCATTCGCGATAACAGCCGGTTCACATTCCCCGAATCCGTCAAGACCGACGGCTGATATCCCGCCTGCAGGGGAATACATTCAACGGATGAAACAGCCGTCGTGTCGCTTTTTTTTTCCACTACTATTGTTACCGCGAAGCTCAGCTGCGTCCAAAATAATTGCGGCTGATAAAAGACAAAATTACCAAGCGAATGAATGATGTATCCTTTGCCGACATGACGGATGCCGTACGGCACGTGCGGGTGATGACCGAGTACGATCGTCACCCCTTGAGCAATGCTCTCCTCCTCGAATGCCGTCAATCGCCGCATCGGAATATCGCTGTATTCATCTCCGCCGTGCACGCTCAACACCACGACATCCGCGGACGCCGCCGCCTCTCGGATCGCCGGAAATAATTTACTAGAGTCCGTGACCGCGACATAATCGTGCCACCCATGTTTGAAATTCATCAGGTCCGTTACGGCAAAGAAGGCAAACCGAATTCCATTTTTTTCGACCATTAGCGGTTCATAAAGGGCGCGCGGCGAGCGCGCGGTGCCGAAATGCCCTATGTTCTCCTGATCCAGGTGGTCGAGCGTTTCCAGCAACGCCCGCTTCCCGTAGTCATACGCGTGATTATTTGCCGTCGAAACGTAAGCCAAACCGAAATTCGCGAGCGTGCGGCCGCCGTTCGGCGGTCCCGTAAAAATCAAATTATGGACCGGATCCTGAGTTTCCCCTTTTTGATCGGACAGCTGGCTCTCGAGATTGGCAAACACGATCTCAGCAGAATCTCTCTGCAACGAAATATTGCGGAAAGGGTAATTAAGGTCGCCACTCAGTATTCTCTGACCGACCATCCTCCCAAGGTTGACATCACCGAACGCCAGCAGCGTCACCGTCCGGATCGATGGAACTTCAGCCCTCCTCACAGAGCGGATACCGAGGTACCGCGGTGCAACAACGATAGAAAAGACCACTACCGCAGACCATCCTGCCCGGACCAAATACACGGCTGCACGGTTTCGTCTGTACATCGCGAATTAGCTTCTTATGGTAAAGAACAGATAGACCGCTACTCCCGCTGCCCCGGCAATAATGAGGGGCGCAATGAAGCGCTCAAATGCCGACCGTTCGGGGAGCGACGCACTGGCGACCTGTTTGCTGGATTCCTGTAATTTTGAAATCTCGTCAACATTCACCGTATCCGAAAACGCCCGGGCGTGTGTCGCCGACAACAGAACCTTGCCGTCGGCGGCTCGAATCGCGGAGAATCTGAATGAGACACTCAGCTCTCTCGAGCATTTTCGTGCAGAAAAAAAACCATCGGAGAAGGATTGGCCGTAATGAACGGCTGCCTGCGCGCCGGAAATCCGCAGCTCAACGCTTGAAACGCCGCTCCGGGTATAGAGCAAAGTAAAGTGCCGGCGAAACGCCTCAAGCAAGGGCGGAAAGAAGAAGCGATTCACTTCTCCGCTCTCTTCGATCACGTCAAGAGCGGTGGTATCGGGAATGTTCACTGCCTCGCAAAAATCGTCGGCTGCCTGCTTTGACAGCATCGTTAAAATTTCTTCATTCGTCCGGGGGATGCCCTCCGCACGAACAGTCTGGGGCATTGCCGATGGCATAAAGCAGACAATGGCAGCAAGGATCAGCTTTACCGGGATGCTCAAGCGTAGATTCCGCGGACTTTTAATGTTTTCGCAACCTTGTCGATCGCCAAGATGTAAGCGCCGATTCGGAGAGAGACTTTGTAGTGTTCCGCCGTCTCGTAGACAGCATTGAATGCCGACGTCATCATTCTTTCCAGCCTTCGATTCACGCGATCGATGGACCAAAAATATCCGACTCGATCCTGAACCCATTCAAAATACGAAACGGTGACCCCTCCGGCGTTTGCAAGAATGTCCGGGATGACGATGATGCCCTTATCCTTCAGGATGGGGTCGGCTTTTGCAGTCGTCGGACCGTTCGCACCTTCCGCGATGATCTTTGCCTTTATTTTTGGAGCATTCCGGGCCGTGATCTGGTCTTCCTTTGCCGCCGGAACAAGTACGTCGCAATCGAGCTCAAGCAGATCCGATTGCGTGATCTTCTCCGCATTGGGAAAACCGTTCAGTACTTTATGCGCCTTCGTCCACTCGATCGCCTTTTCGACATCGATCCCCCGTTTGTTGTAGTACCCTCCGGTCACGTCGCCGATGCCGACAATTTTGCATCCCTGCTGCTGAAGAAGCTGGGCCGAAACAGAACCGACGTTGCCGAAACCCTGGACTACGACCGCCGTCTCCTTGGGTTTCAATTTTATTTTTTCCATCGCGCCAATGGTGACCATCATGACGCCGCGGCCGGTGGCCTCGCGTCTGCCCAACGAACCGCCGATGATGAGCGGTTTCCCTGTCACCACGCCGGTTGCCGTCCGCTTCATGTGCATGCTGTACGTGTCCATGATCCACGCCATGATCTGTTCGTTCGTTCCCATATCCGGCGCCGGTATATCCTTATCCTCTCCAAAAATATCGAGCATGTTCGCCGTGTAGCGCCGCGTGACCTTCTCGAGTTCGACCGGCGTCAGCTTGGACGGATCACAACGAACGCCCCCTTTCGCGCCTCCGAACGGGATATCAACGACGGAGCATTTCCAGGTCATCCAGGCGGCAAGGGCTTTGACCTCGTCGAGGTTGACATCCGGGGCGAACCGCAATCCTCCTTTTGAAGGACCGAGAATATCATTGTGAATGACGCGGTAGCCTTCAAATACCTCGATCTCTCCGTTGTCCATTTGGATGGGGATGGAGACGGTGATCTGCTTCACCGGGGTCTTCAGATATTCGTAAACACCCTTCTCCAAGCCGAGAAGTTCTGCTGCGACATCAAACCGTTCCATCATCGATTCGAACGGATTCTCTTTATCCGTGATCGGCGCAGGTTCTTTGTAATTAAGGTTTTCGTTGGTCTCCATATGCTCTCCTTTGCTCCTAGACTCACATTCCGTGGACGGCGATCTCTTCCAGCCGCTCAATGCGTTCTTCTATCGGCGGATGGGTTGAAAATAATTTCATAATGCCCCCGCTTCGAAGAGGGTTGACAATAAACATGTGTGCGGTCGCCGGTCCGGCATTTTCCAGAGCGGTGCGTTCCGATCCCTGTTCAAGTTTCTTTAATGCGTTTGCCAGGCTCCGAGGCTTGCCGCTAATCGTTGAACCGCCGGCATCCGCGGCAAATTCGCGAGAACGCGAGATCGCAAGCTGAAGGAGGACCGCCGCGATCGGCGCGAGGATGAGGAGCAGGAGCTCAGATAGTCCGTTCCCGGAATTTCTCTCATCGCGCCGTCCGCCTGAGAACATCATAGCCCAGCCGGCCATCCTGGCAATGAACGTGATAGTCCCGACCATCGCTGCAACGATGGTTCCGGTCAGCATATCCCTGTGCTTGACATGGGCTAGCTCGTGCGAAAGCACGCCTTCCAACTCATCATCGTTGAGCAGTTTAAGTATTCCCGAAGTGACGGCAATCGCAGCATGAGACGGATTCCGGCCGGTGGCAAAGGCATTCGGCGTTTCATCGGGAATGATATATACGTTCAGCATCGGAAGCTGTGCCTGCGCGGCCAATTTCCTTATCATCTGGACCAGTCGCGGCTCTTCCATTTCAGTCACTTCTTTTGCATGGTACATCATGAGCACAACTTTATCCGAGAACCAATACATGCCAAAATTCATGAGGAGTGAGAACATGAACGCGAGAACTAATCCCTGTCCTCCGCCGAATGCTTCGCCGATCAGAAGCAAGAGCACCATCATCAGCGTCATTAAGAACGCTGTCTTCATCGTATTCATAGCACACCGCTCCACAAAATCATTTTCATTGAAAGGTAGCGAAACCTCGAGGCACTTTCAACCGACCTACTCCTGCTCTTTCCTGCTGTCTCGCACGCGCCGCAATTGCTCAACGGTAAAATCGATCGATTCATCGACAAAGTGCCGTGATAGGCGGCGCGCCCGCCGGACAGCATCTTCATCTAAATCGGCGAAGATCAAGTCTTCATCAAATAATTTTGCGGATGCGATGATCTCGCCGGACGGGTCGACGATTTCCGACCCTCCCCAGAAATTGATGCCGTCCTCGATCCCGACTCGATTGCAAAAAACGAGATATGAGCTGAGAAGCCGCGCGTACGCTTTGTGATGTTCACTGTTGATGGTCGCCGACGGAAGCTTTTCCGAAGCGCCGGAAATTCGCGTCGGACTTGCAGCAATCGTAATGAGGACCTCCGCCCCGTCGCTCGCGAGAATATACGGAAGTGAAATGTGCCACAAATCTTCGCAGATCAAAATGCCGAGCCGGCCATGTTTGGAGTTGAAGCAGCGCGCGCTCGTCCCCTGGCTGAAGTAGCGCATTTCCTCGAACATGCCGTAGGTCGGCGGATAAATTTTTTGATGGCCGGAAAAGATCTTTCCGTCTTCCATCACGAAAGCAGAATTGTAGAGGCCAAAATTCTTCCGCTCCTCGACTCCGCCTGCAATGACCGTGATCGACTTGCTGAGCCTTAAAAGGGGATTGAGAATATCCGGCCTGGCGACATTGATCGCCAGATCCCAATTGAGGTCCCGCACCGAATAGCCGGTAAGACTCAATTCCGGGAAAACGACGATGTCGGCCTTTTTCGCAATCGCCTTTTTAACGAAAGCGACGTGGCGCACGATGTTCTTTTCCACGTTGCCGACGGCCGCATCAACCTGGGCAACGGCTACTCTCAACTTCATACTATTCGATTTCTCAATCGCAATTACGTTATTGACACGTCATTCGGCAATTCGTCTGTGTCGTTGGAGGTGCGCGGAAATTCCTCACGCAGCTTTTTCCCCACCTCTTTCACCGCTTCGCAAATGCCGTCGCAGAAGCGCTTCTCCTTAAAGTGGCCGGTCATCGAAGCAGCCAGATCATCCCAGTACCGATCGGTCACTTTGTTATGGATCCCCTCATCCGCGATGATTTGGAATGAACGTTCACTCATCGAGAAAAACAGGAGCACTCCGTTCTTGTGCTTCGTCTTGTCCATTCCATGCTCATAGAAATTTTTGAGCGCGAATTGATGGAGCGTCAATTTCCGTTCGCCCCACGCCCTCCTTTTTCGGATACCGACCCGGATCTCTCCTTCGGTTCCTTGTTCCACCTCGGCGATGGTCGCCGCGATCTTCTTACGCTCAGCTTCGGTCAACAATGGATGACTGGAAAATAACGCCATACGAGTTTCCGGTTAGTCGGAGATATCGATCATTTTGATGTTCTTGATATACTGAACCGTCTTATCCTCTTTCAGTGATTTCAAACGGCTCAGCTTCAGCTGCATCCGCTCGACATTCTCATTGATGATGCGGAGGTACATCTTCATGTCCGTCGCAACCTGACTGCGCATCAGGACATCGACATTCTTCTTCATCGCATCGAGGGGCGTCACGAGATCCTGGCTGATGCCCAGCACCAACTCCTGGATCGCTTCGATCCTTTGACTGCTGATTTCAAGGGCGGACAATTGCTGCCGCAATCGCACACGCTCCAGCACGCTGACGATCGTTCTCGGCAGAACCGGCGTCGAGATCTCTTCCTTCACAAGAAAATCTTCCACGCCGAGCTTCATTGTCTCGACGGCAAGGTTGAAATCGCGGTTCACGGTAATAAAGACGATCGGGACGGTGATGCCGCGCTGCACCAAAGCACTGGTCACCTCAACGCCGTTTATCCCCGGCAGGTTGTAATCCATCAAGATGACGTGGTAGTTTGAGTTCGCGTCGAATTCGCTGAGCCCCTCTTCGCCGCTCTTCTTCCATACGAGATTAAAAATGTAATCCGGATGATGGGACAAATAAAGTTCAACGAGTTTGCCGAAGTCGTCGTTGTCCTCGATCATTAAAATATTGATCCGTTCTTTCACTGCACTGGATTCCACCGTACTGCCGTTTCCTTATGGTTGATGGTGATCGCTGCCAGCGAGGGGCCTGCGGCGATTATTTGGGCAAGGAAACATAGAACGTCGTCCCTTTCCCGATCTCCGATTCAAGCCAGATTTGCCCTTGGTAGAGCTCAACGATCTTTTTGACGATCGCCAGGCCGGCTCCGCTGCCCTCGTGATCGGTGTTCAATCGTTGAAAGATAACAAATATCTTGTCAAAAAACTTTTTTTCGATGCCGATGCCGTTGTCTTGGACAGAAATAAGAACCCTTTTTTCGTTTTCCTCGATGGTGATCTTGACAAAGGGGCGTTCATCGCTGTTAAACTTGATCCCATTCGAGATAAGATTCCGCAGCACAAGTTTGATTTGAGTCGGATTGCATTGATACGAAAACTCGCCCCGGGGAGCCACAATCTCTGCACGCTTTTCCTGGATCGAAAATTTCAAATCATCAAGGACTTCGTTGATCACATCATTCAGCGAGACCGTTTCCGTGAGTTCCGAAAAACGCGAAACGCGGGAGAGCACCAGAAGGTCATCGATCAACCCTTTCATTCTGGAGCACGACTGAATGATCGATTGAATGTATTCTGAGGCAGCGCTGTTCTTGTCTTGCACATGATCTTTGAGGAGAATCCTGCTGTACCCCTCGACGGTGATCAACGGCTCCTTCAAATCGTGGGAGACAACGTAGGTGAAATCGTCCAGCTCTTTATTCCGATTTTGGAGCTGGATCGACTTTGAGATTGTCTCTTCGTAGAGCTTGGCCTTTTCGAATGCAATGGCGGCCAGGTTCGCAAAACTTTCAAGAAGACGAATGTGCGATTCCTTGTAGAGATTCGGCGTATAACTTTGTATCGACAGAACGCCTATCGTTTTTTCCCTCGAGAACATCGGAATGTATAGGAGCGAGAGCGAGCGCCGGCCCTTGTCGCCGAACGGATGGCGCACCGGCTCCGGAGAGTCCGCTTCCCGGTTTTCAAGAAGTGATTGTCTCGCCTCGATCACTTTTGCGATCCCGGTTCCCGGACGAATCGCACTTTCTCCTTTGTCCGGTTGGACCTTTACTTTTTTCTCGTTGATGGTGTCGTAGCATATAATGTTCCGCACCGTTCCGGTCGTTTCCTCAAAGAGGTCTATGAAAAAAGCGTCGAACGGAAGGACCTCGACGAGGTGCCGGTATACGGCATCTGCAATTTCGTTAATTTTGAGAAGCGACGTGAGTGTCCTGCTCAGTTCATACAGCACGCGAAGCCGTTCAAGCTGAAGGCGGTTGATCTCTTCCAGGTTCTTTCGCTCGCTGATGTCGCGTGCCATGTTCATCATGGCGACGGGGCGATTGAGCGCATTGTAAAGCAGCGTCGTGTTCATGCTGACGGAGATCATTTTCCCGCCCGTATCTTTCCAATGAATATCGAAGTCCCGGAGGCTCTTCTTCTCCCGAAGTTCTTTTATCCACAGCACGTAACGGGCCATCTCTTCGTCGAGAAGCCATTCGTACGGAAATTCTTTTCCGATCGCATCGGATTTTTTGATGCCCGTCAGCCGTTCAAACTCGTTGTTCACCTGCAGAACTTTTCCTTCGAGGTTCGTGAGAACGAGCGCATCGCCGACCGTGAGCACACCGTCGATCACATTGCGGAACATCTGTTCGGACTGCTGCAGTTCTTTTTCAATGGCCCGTTTCAGCGTGATATCCCTGTGCAGCGCCACGACAGCCTGTCCCCCCTCATACGGAACAGCGCTGACCACCACCTCAACATCGAACAATGTCCCGTTTTTTCTCATAGCCTTGTATTCATAGCGTGAGGGGACATTTTTCCCTTCGCTCCTGCTCCTGCTTCTCTCGATGACCCGCTCCCGATCCTCCGGAGCGATGATCGTCTCTATGCTCTTATTGAGAAGAGGAGCAGCGCTGTCGTACCCGAACATACTTCTTAGAGCGGCATTGACGTAAAGGATCCTCAAGTCGCGGACGATGACGACTCCGTCTGCCATCCCTTCGATGATCGGTTCATATTGGGGGGATTCTATCCGCCGCGATTTTTTCTCAGAGAAGGCGTGAAGAAGCGGAAGGGAAAACCGGCTCAGTTTTTCGAAGAAAAGTTCTTCCATCCCGACGAGCCCGGCAAGGGAAACGCCGACGAGTTCTACAACACCAGCTACACGGCGGCCGTCGAGGACCGGGATCTCGACGACAGGAAGCGAGCGAAATCGGGCAGGAAGACCGGACTGAGGCGGAAATATTTTTTCATTCTCAAATGTTGTGACGACCGCTTTCTTTCTCCGTACAACCTTTTTGAGATGAGAGTCACGGAGTCGATATTGTACAAGCAAATGACGAAACCGTTTTGGATAAGCATATTCTCCCGCCAGCCGGATCACATCGCCATCGATGCTATACAATGCCGCAGCAACTCCGTCAACGCCATGCAAAACCTGCGCTAAGAAAGACGAAATAACTCCCTCAGAGATCCTCCCAGCCTTCTGACCGTCAAATATTTTTTCCGCCAGATGGACGAAAAGTTCGAAGAGTTTATTCGTCCGAACAATACTATCCCTTTGGCCCAATGGCCGGTTGGTGCCATACTTTGATGCACGATGTTTCGGGCGTCGCTTTAACGGCATAAATAAGGGAGATTGTTACAGTCTTCGTCCGACAATCTGCGCAATTTCTCCAACCTTTTTCATCAACTTCAAAAACGTGTCGGGTTTCAACGATTGAAATCCATCGGACATCGCTTGGTCGGGATGTGTATGAACTTCCATCATCAGTCCATCCGCACCTGCCGCAATTGCGGCAAGCGCCATCGGCGAGACTAAATCCCAAGCTCCTGTTCCGTGACTCGGATCGACGATCATCGGCAAATGAGATAATTTTTTTATGACCGGAATGGCGTTGAGATCGAGGGTATTCCGCGTGTACGTTTCGAATGTCCTGATCCCGCGCTCGCAAAGGATGACGTTGTAGTTTCCCTTGGACAGGATGTATTCGGCGGCCATGAGCAATTCTTCGATCGTCGCGGAAAGGCCCCGTTTCAACAACACCGGCTTGCCCGACTCGCCCACCCGCTCGAGGAGGGAAAAATTATACATGTTTCGAGCGCCGATCTGCAAAACGTCGGAATGTTCTGAAACCACTTCGAGGGTCTCCGTATCCTTCACCTCCGTCACAACCTTCAAGCCGGTGGTTTCCGCAGCTTCTTTGAGATACTCCAGCCCCTCCAGCTTCAATCCTTGAAAAGCATACGGTGAAGTTCTCGGTTTGAAGGCCCCTCCCCGCAAAAAACGAGCCCCCGATTCTTTGATCAGCGATGCAATTTCCAAAATCTGCCCCCTGCTCTCCACCGAGCATGGGCCGGCAATAACGTTGAGTTCTTCTCCGCCGAAACCAGAACCCCCTACATCGACAATCGTGGACTCTGGCTTGAATTCCCTGCTGACAAGTTTGAACGGCTTAGAGACTGAGATGACATCGATCACTCCGGAAAGCGTCAGAAAATTTTCCGGGTCTACTTTTCCCTTATTCCCCGTGATGCCGATGGCAACGCGCTGGACTCCGGGGATCTCATGAGGGGAAAAACCGAGGGAGGATATTTTTTCTTTTACCGCGCCGATTTCTTTCCGGGACGCGTCGAGCTTCATCACGATTAACATTCTAACCTGCGCGTTGTGCGTGGGGGTGATAGACCACTTACCAGCTTCCGCTTGCGCCGCCGCCGCCGAATGAACCGCCGCCGCCGGACCATCCCCCGCCGCCACCGCCAAAGCCTCCCCCGCCGAAAAATCCCCCGCCCCCGAATCCTCCTCCCCAATATCCTGAGCGATAGTAACCGCGCGATGAAATACCGTACCGGCGTCTGCCGCCGAACATGGATGTGCCAAAGACAAAGAACAAGATAATCGCCAGCAGTACGCCGCCGAAATTTGTGATCTTATATTTCGAACGAGGCTCTGCTTTGTATTCCCCCTTCGTTGCCTTGATGACATCTTCGACCGCCGCGCCAATACCGCCGTAAAAATCCCCTTCGCGGAACCGCGGACGCATCACATTCCGGATGATCTGATCGCACAACGCATCGGGCAACGATCCCTCGAGACCGTAACCGACCTCGAACCTGATCTCTTTATCATTCTTGGCGATCAGGATCAGAAGACCGTTGTCCTTTCCTTTCCTACCGATCTTGTTCGCTTCTGCAATTTTCAGCGAGAAGTCGGTAATGTCATTCCCTTGCAACGAAGGGATGATGACGACGGCAATTTGCGTAGACGTGCTGTCTTCGAACTGCTTTAACTCATTTTCCAGGGCGCGCCATTCGGAATATTCCAGCGTGTTGGTAAAATCGGTGACATGTTCGTGCAGCTGCGGTACCGATAATTCCTGCGCCCGCAGCGGGAGCACTGCGATCAGAAACAATAGAAAGAGGATAAAAAGGTTCTGTCTTGCCATTGAATGATGAGTGAGAGCTCTCGCCGTTCCTAGAATTTTACTTTGGGCGCTTCTTCTGCGCCAGTTTGTGCCTGGAAATAGGCTTTGGGACCGAATCCGCCGAATCCGGCGATCAAAGAGGTCGGGATGGTTTTGATCGCAGTGTTATAGCCCTGAACCACCTCGTTGAAATGCTTCCGCTCGACCGCTATGCGATTTTCAGTTCCTTCTAACTGAGCCTGCAGTTGGAGAAAATTTTCGTTCGCTTTGAGGTTCGGATAATTCTCCGTGACGACCATGAGGCGGGATAGCGCAGCTGTCAGATCCCCTTGAGCTTTCTCGAACATCTGAAACGCCTGGGGGTTTTTCAGGACTTCCGGAGATATTGTCATTTGACCAACTTTTGCGCGCGCTTCGACAACCTGCTCTAACGTCTCCTTTTCGTGAGTCGCATACCCTTTAACGGTCTCAACGAGGTTCGGTATCAGATCGAACCGCCTCTGATACTGATTTTGGACCTGCGACCATGCGCCATTCACTCCTTCGTTCATTGCGACAAGTTTATTGTAGACTCCAACTCCCCACATCACCGTCAAAATTCCAACAAGAAGGATTCCCCCGATGATCGATAACGCGACGACGAGACCTTTTGATTTCATTGAAAATATTCTCCTTGCTTAAACACACGGTTGATTACTTGCTTGCAAGACAAGGTAAACAATAGTCGTCTCAAAAACAAGCCGGCAAAAAACCCCGTAACTCCTTGACAATCAACAAAATTGTGATTACTATTTCCCCAGCCATCCCAATGTTTTGATGATTGACATCTGCAGCCGAAGGAAGGAGTCAGCATGCCTCGCATTGTGAAAGGGGGACTTATACAGTGCTCAATTTCCGAATCGACCGAAAAGCCGATTGAGACGATAAAAAAATCGATGATCGACAAGCATGTCGCCCTTATTGAAGAAGCGGGAAAAAAAGGGGTGCAGATTCTCTGCCTTCAGGAGATTTTCTTCGGCCCGTATTTCTGCGCCGAGCAAAAGACAAAGTGGTATGCCATGGTAGAGAAAATTCCGGACGGGCCTACGGTCAAACTGATGCAGCAGTACGCAAAGAAATATTCGATGGTAATGGTCGTCCCCATTTATGAGGAAGAAATGACCGGGATCTACTATAACACCGCCGCGGTGATCGACGCAGGCGGGGAGTACCTTGGGAAATACAGAAAGCATCACATCCCGCAGGTCGACCCCGGATTTTGGGAAAAATTCTATTTTAAGCCGGGCAACCTCGGCTACCCTGTTTTCAAAACGAGACATGCGGATATCGGCATTTATATATGCTACGACAGGCATTTTCCTGAAGGGGCGCGGATTCTGGGGTTGAATGGGGCGGAAATAGTATTCAATCCATCTGCGACAGTTGCTGGATTATCAGAATATCTCTGGGAACTTGAGCAACCCGCCCATGCAGTAGCAAACGGCTATTTTGTCGGAGCGATCAATAGAGTCGGGACCGAACCCCCGTGGAATATCGGCGAGTTTTATGGAAAGAGCTATTTTTGCAATCCTCGCGGAAAGATCATTGCGCAGGCCAGCAGAGACAAAACAGAACTGGTGGTTGCCGAATTAGACCTCGACATGATCAAGGAAGTCCGCTCAGTCTGGCAGTTTTTCAGAGACCGGCGGCCCGAATCGTATAAAGAGATCGCAGAAGAAAGATAGAAAGACAATGAATGATCACGAATTAGAAATTGAGAATTCCGATTTGTGATTTTGGGTCAAGGCACGAAGGAATTATTTCAAAATGACTTCTCAGGAAATAGCAGACATCACTGCAAGGAATACTTTTGGAACATGGAGGTTCCAGAAAGGTTGGAAGCCGCTGCATGTCGTGGATGCAGAAGGATGCTACTTTACCGATGCGAGCGGGAAAAAATATTTGGATTTTTCCTCACAGCTGATGTGCGTAACGCTGGGACACAAGAATAAAGCCGTCATCAAGGCCATTGAGGACCAGGCGCGGCGGCTTCCGTACATTGCCCCTGGGTTTGCGACAGACGTGCGCGCAGAATTGAGCAAGCTTCTCCTCGAAGTTCTCCCAAAGGGGCTTGAAAAATTCTTCTTCACGACGTCGGGCACTGAAGCGAACGAAGCGGCGTTCAAGATAGCCCGGATGTACACGGGGAAAACAAAAATCATCGCGCGGTATCACTCCTACCACGGCTCGACCATGGGTTCGATCGCGGCGACAGGCGACCCGCGCCGCTGGGCAATGGAACCCTCTGGAAAAATTCCGGGGGTCATCTTCGCCCCCGAAGTCAATTGTTATCGTTGCCCCCTTCACCACACCTATCCGGAGTGTGGCGTCGCCTGCGTGGAATATGTTGACCATATGATCGAAAATGAGAGCGACGTGGCTGCAGTCATCGTTGAGCCGGTCGTCGGGACCAACGGCGTACTAATTCCACCGAACGAATACATCCCCCGGCTCCGGCAAATCTGCGATAAGCACAATGTTCTGCTCATCGCAGATGAGGTCATGAGCGGATGGGGACGAACGGGCAAGTGGTTCGCGATGGATCATTGGGATGTCAAACCGGATATTCTCACAACGGCAAAAGGAATAACAACGGCCTACGTTCCTTTAGGCCTTTGCGCAACGACAAAAAAAATTGCCGATTATTTCGACGATCATTATTTTTCCCACGGACATACGTACGAAGCTCATCCTTTGACGCTTGCTCCGGCCATCGCCGCGATCAATGAGGTGAAACGGCTCGACCTTGTGCATCGTGCGAATGAGACGGGCGCATACCTGGGTTCAAGGCTTCAGGGCCTTAAGGCCCACCATCGCTCGATCGGCGAGGTGCGAGGGATCGGATTATTTTGGGCGATCGATCTCGTGAAAAGCCAAAAAACGAAGGAACCGTTCAATTCGTATAAGGACAAAATCAGCGGCGCCCCTTTGCTCGTAGAGAAGGTGAACATGGAAATGATGAAAAAGGGCGTGTTCGTCCAGGCGTGGGTGAGCCATTTTGTGATCGCCCCTCCTCTTATCATCACGAAGGAAGAAATAGACCTGGCAATGGACGCATTTGATGATGCGCTGAAGTTGGCAGACGAACAATGCTCGGAATGAGGAATGTCATAGAAGAACGGATTGTCCAATGAACAACCTTGCGTTGAAACTTTCCGCCGAAGAGTACGAAAAAAATTTCGCTGAGCTGCATCCCCCCCTTTCGCCGAATTCCGCCGTTGCCGAGGCTGACCGCTGCCTCTACTGTTTCGATTCTCCATGCATGAAAGCCTGCCCGACGCACATCGACATTCCGACGTTCATAAAAAAAATCGCGACGGGAAATCTCAAAGGTTCGGCAAAGACCATCCTCTCGTCGAATTGGGTGGCGTTGACCTGTGCGAAAGCCTGCCCCGTCGAAGAATTGTGCGAGGGGGCGTGCGTCTATAACGCGCGGGGCGAACAACCGATCCAAATCGGACGGCTGCAGCGGTATGCAATGGATTGGTACGTGGACCGGGGCATGCCAACGCTCTTCACGCCAGCCTCAAATAACGGAAGGTCGGTGGGAGTGGTCGGCGCCGGTCCTGCAGGGTTAGCGTGTGCCGCAGAGCTGGCGTTGATGGGATATGATGTTACGATTTATGAAGCTAGAAGCGAGCCGGGCGGGCTCGATACTTGGGGTATTGCTCCATACAAGGTGACGAGGCAAGACAGCTTGAATGAAACAAAAATTGTCGAACATCTCGGCGTGCGCATAAAAACAGGGATGGCGATCGGCGAAGCCCTGTCGGTGGATCAGCTGACAGAGATTCACGATGCGGTCTTCCTCGGCGTCGGATTGAAAATTGCTGCTCGTCTTCGGATCCCCGGTGAAGATTTGCAGGGAGTTCATGATGCGCTGCGTTTCATAGAAAAGGTCACATCACGAAAATGGAATTCCGTCGACATTGCAAAACGCGTGGCTGTTATCGGGGCGGGAAATACCGCAATTGACGCAGCCACCGAGGCAAAGCGTCTCGGCGCCGAACAGGTGATGATCATCTACCGCCGAAGCAGAGAAGAAATGTCGGCATATGATTTCGAATTCGAGCTGGCAAAAAGCGACGGCATCGCCTTCCATTTCCTCACGGCGCCTAAACAGATCATTGGGTCGACCCACGTTGAAGCCATTGAATGCGTAAAAATGAAATTGGGTGAACCCGACAATAAAGGAAAACGCCTCCCGTTGCAAATTCCCGGATCTGAATTCCGGCTTCCGGTGGACATGGTCATCAAGGCAGTGGGGCAAACGACCGAAGAAAATTTTCTCGCAAGCATTCCTCAGGTGAAAATAGAAGGCGGAAAAGTGCAGGTCGATCCCGAAACATTCCAGACCGGCAATCCAAAATTTTTCGCGGGCGGGGACTGCATCAACGGGGGAAAGGAAGTTGTCAACGCCGCTGCCGACGGCAAACGGGCGGCGCATGGCATCGATAAATTCTTAACGGTCAAAAAGTGATTTATTAATGGTCGACCTTTCGATAGATTGCGGCGGAATCAAGTCGCCGAACCCTTTCTGGCTTGCATCGGCCCCGCC
The DNA here is from genome assembly GCA_035506275.1 of Bacteroidota bacterium. NCBI lineage: Bacteria > Pseudomonadati > Bacteroidota > Bacteroidota bacterium. Next base: position 171,937 of record DATJPT010000014.1, on the reverse strand, counting down.
GACCAATTCTGCCTACCAGGTTTGCAAAGCATTTGAAGCCGGCTGGGGAGGCGCGGTGTGGAAAACGATCGGGGAGCCCGTCATGAACGTCGTCAATCGCTACGGCGCGATCGACTTCAACGGCCAAAAGATTCTCGGACTCAACAACATCGAACTTATCAGCGACCGGCCGGTCGAGGTCAATTTGCGCGAGATCGCCGAGACGAAGAAGTTGTGGCCCGACCGGGCCGTCATTGCCTCGTTGATGGTTGAATCAAAACGGGAAACCTGGCATGACATCGTCAAGCGGGCGATCGACACCGGGTGCGACGGCATTGAACTGAATTATGGCTGCCCTCACGGCATGAGCGAACGAGGCATGGGCTCCGCCGTCGGGCAGGTGCCGGAGTATTGTACGATGATCACCGATTGGGTCACCGAGGTCTCGACAATTCCCGTTCTCGTCAAGCTGACGCCGAATGTTTCCGACATCCGCTTTCCCGGCCGCGCAGCGAAAAGAGGAAACGCTGACGGCATCTCCCTTATCAACACGATCAACACGATCATGGGAGTTGACCTTGATACGTTCGAGCTGAATCCTTCCGTGGACGGCAAAGGCGGGCACGGCGGATACGCCGGCCCTGCTGTAAAACCGATCGCCCTGAACATGGTTTCGCAAATCGCCTCTGACCCGGAAATCAATCTCCCGATCTCCGCCATCGGAGGAATTTCGACCTGGAGGGATGCGCTCGAATTCATCCTCCTTGGAGCTTCTTCGGTACAGGTCTGCACCGCGGTAATGCACTATGGGTTCCGCGTTATCGACGACTTGATCGAAGGATTGACGAATTGGATGGAGGAAAAGAACGTTCGGACCCTCGAGGAGGTTCGCGGAAAGTCGTTACGATGCATGTCCGATTTCGGCAGTCTCAACCTTCTCTATAAAGCCGCGGCACGCATCGACGAATCAAAATGCATACAATGCAACCTCTGTTACATCGCCTGCAACGATTCCGCGCATCAATGTATCGACCTTCTTCCGCACAACGGAAAAACCCAGCCGAAAGTACGTGAATCGGATTGCGTTGGATGCCGGCTCTGTTTCATCGTCTGCCCGGTCGAAAAATGTATCTCGATGGTGCGGCTCGACGACGGCTCTGAAGAAATTACCTGGAATGAACTGATGAAGCAGATGCCTCAGCCGCTGACCTGGGAAGCGCTAAGGCAATTTCAGCAAAAGCACGGAATCGAAATTCACTGAAACCCGTCATTCCGTTCACTGTCCGATGTAACCAAAACTCGTCCTGTTAAATTCTTTATCCCGTCAATTCATCGTAAGGGATCGTCATGAACAGCAGCAAGTTTTGGGTAGCAGGAAGCGTCTGCGGCGTGGTTATGACCATTATCGATCACCTATTTCAGGGAATCATCATGACGCCGATGTTTTACGCCAAACATACGGGCGTGATTATTCAAACAATCGACCCTTCCGGTTTATCCTTGGCGATTTCATGACGGTATTCGTCCTTGCATGAGTGTACCGCCGGGTGGCAAATATGATCACGCCTCATCGGAAAGGAGGAGCAATGTTCGGCCTCTCTGCCGGAATCCTCATTAATTTCCCGACGTGGATTATGCTGCATCTTTTCATAAGAGGATTTTCCTATGCCTATGCCTGGTTTTTCACGATCTACGGAATTGTCGGGACCCTCGCTGCCGGAGCGATCATTGCAAGCATCTATGAATGCAAGCCCACAGAAACGTCCCGGAGGTAAAAAGAAATCCTTATGACCTGGCTTACTTATTTTTCGTTGATTACCGGTATCTGGTCGCTCGGTTACGCGTTCCGCGGCAAGACGATGACGCAATATCCTTCGCAACGCGGAATGTTCATCGGAACAGGCATCGCCTTACTTGCAACGGGCGGAGGGATTCTTATGCATCCCAGTTCTTCCCCTCTGGATTCAGATACTTTATTCACTGTTGCTTCAACCCTCCTTGCGGCGGTCCTGTTCGGATTGATCGCAAGTTACCCCTTTGTTAAGAAAAAAGCAGGGGCGTTGCTGCACGACGGTATTCCGCGCGCTCAAAGCAAGAGGATCTCCGGCATGACGACCGCAGGCATGTTCGCGATCCTGGCAGCATTGACCATCATCCAAAGGCATTTTACACGTGAGGCATGTGCTGAACTTATATTCTTTGTCGCCGTCATTTTATACTTTGCATCCCCGATCTTTGGCAAAGTAGAACTGCGGCAACATGGGATCCTCGATACCTATACCCTCTTTCGATGGAACGATATTTCTTCGTACCGATGGGCCGGCGAGCGTGAAAATAATCTTATCCTCAACTTTAAAACCTCGTGGCGAAGGACAGCAACGATCTCCCTCCCTCCGGATCAAAGGGAATCGATTGAATCGATCTTCAAGCAGCAGATAAGCCCTAACGAAGCTCAAGCGTGAACTTCACTAAACAGAGCAGGAGTCGTTCATGTCAACATTAATCAAGAACGGACGCATCGTTACAGCCGAGCAGGATTACACAGCCGATGTCTACGTCGAAAAGGACAAGATCACGGCGATCGGCACAAATCTTCCGATGCGCGCCGATGCCGTCATCGATGCAAAGGACAGGTATGTAATTCCGGGAGGGGTCGATGTTCATACGCACATGGATATGCCGTTTGGAGGAACAACCTCGAGCGATGATTTTGAAACGGGCACGCGTGCCGCAGCATTCGGCGGAACAACCTGCATCATCGATTTTGCCATCCAATCCAAAGGGACGAAGATGCGGGACGCGCTCGACGTTTGGTGGAAAAAGGGGGAAAAAGCCACGATCGACTTCAGCCTTCACATGATCATTACAGATCTGCCGGAGGCCCACCTTGAGGACATGAACGAGATGGTCCGCGAAGGAGTCACAAGCTTCAAGCTTTTTATGGCGTATCCGAACGTTCTGATGGTCGACGATGCCACAATTTTCCGAGCGATGCGGCAGACCGGCAATAACGGGGCACTCGTCTGTATGCACGCAGAGAACGGAGGCGTCATAGATCTCTTCATTCAAAAAGCCCTTGCCGAGGGCAAAACTGCTCCCATCTATCACGCCCTGACCAGGCCGACGACGGCCGAAAGCGAGGCCGTCAACAGAGCGATCGCGCTTGCTCAGATGGCCGGATCTCCCGTCTACATTGTTCATCTTTCTTCCGCCGATGCGCTGGAAAAAGTCTCGGAAGCACGCGACAAAGGGGTCCCTGTGTTCGCAGAAACCTGTCCGCAATATCTCCTCCTCTCCGTAGAGGACCTCGACCGTCCGAATTTTGAAGGAGCAAAATTCGTTTTCACTCCCCCGCTTCGAGAAAAATGGCATCAGGACAAACTGTGGGAAGGATTGAAGAAAAATACTCTTCAGGTTGTTTCTACAGATCATTGTCCCTTCTGTTTCAAAGAGCAAAAGGAGTTAGGGCGCGACAGCTTTGCCAAGATTCCGAACGGCGGCCCCGGCGTGGAAAACAGGTTGCAGCTCCTTCATCATCACGGCGTCAATCAAAAACGGATCTCTCTGAATCGCTGGGTCGAGCTGGTTGCGGCGACGCCGGCAAAAATGTTTGGCCTCTATCCGCGGAAGGGAACGATCGCAGTCGGGAGCGATGCCGACATCGTTATCTGGGATCCAAACAAAGAAATCACTATCTCAGCAGCGTCTCATCATATGCGCGTCGACTATTCGATGTTTGAAGGATTCAAGGTCAAGGGGGATGCCGAGACTGTGCTCTCGCGGGGAGAAATAATCGTCGATAAGGGAAAATGGCTCGGCAACGTTGGACGCGGAACATTCATCAAACGGGATACCTACGCTGGGGCATGGAGATAATCGCGACGGTTGTTTCCGCCTACTCATAGAGTGATCAACAAACCTATGTCGGAGGTCATGAATGGAAAGGCCTAAAATTAACTTCGTTGCAGTTTTGGTTGTAGCCTTCATCCAGTTTATCTTAGGGGCGGTCTGGTATTCGCCTATCCTTTTTGGAACGAAGTGGATGCAACTGACCGGCATTACGATGGAGATGGCGGCGAAGATGAGCCCGTGGAAATCGTACGGCCTGACCTTTCTTGCTTATCTTGTCCTCTGCTGGGTGCTCATTCATGCCCTTGCTTATGCAAAAGCGAGGACCGTCGTCGAGGGGGCAATGGTTGGATTTTGGAATTGGTTCGGATTCGTCGCAACGATCATGGGGATCACCAATCGCTATCAAATGCAGCCGTGGGCACTCTGGGCGGTCGACAGCAGTTATCAGCTTGTCAATTTTGTGCTCGGAGGAATCATGTTAACGGTGTGGCATAGAGGGCTCTGGGAAAAAGAAGAAGCAATGTAATACGGCCTCCTTGGTGAACAAAACACGATGCGCGACCCATTACATTCTCAAATTGTCGAAGTCGACATCTCGCCCGCAGCGGACAGTTCGCTGATCAACGACGATATTGCGCCGACAAAAATCTCAGACCGCAAGTGGGGGACCTATGATATTGCGGCGTTGTGGATTTCTATGTCGGCGTGCATTCCGACCTACATGCTTGCCTCGTCCCTCATTTCAGAGGGAATGAATTGGTACGAAGCGGTCCTCACGGTTTTTCTCGGCAACGTGATCGTGTTGATCCCGATGATTCTCAACGCCCATGCCGGCACGAAGTACGGCATCCCCTTCCCCGTCTATTGCCGCGCGTCGTTTGGCACACGCGGCGCCAACATTCCGGCATTGCTCCGCGCATTTGTCGCGTGCGGATGGTTCGGCATTCAAAGCTGGATCGGCGGCTGGGCGATCTATAAAATGGTTACGATCTATGTTCCGTCGTGGGATGCGCTCCCCCCATGGTTCGCCGGAATCAACACTCCCCAGCTGATCTGCTTTTTATTCTTCTGGGGAATCAACATGCTCGTGATCTACAAAGGGATCGATTCGATTCGGTTCCTTCTCAACATCAAGGCTCCGCTGCTCATCATCTTAGGCCTGGTTTTGCTCGCATGGGCGTACTATCAGGCAGGAGGTTTCGGACCGATGCTTTCGCAGCCATCGCAGTTCGTGCATGGTGGATTGAAGGAAGGACGATTCTGGTCCGTATTTTTCCCTTCTTTGACCGGCATGATCGGTTTCTGGGCAACGCTGTCGTTGAACATTCCGGATTTTACACGTTATTCGCGGACGCAGCGCGATCAGATGCTCGGACAGGCGATCGGCCTGCCCGCAACGATGGCATTGTACTCGTTCATCGGCGTCGCTGTCACATCGGCGACGATCGTGATCTATGGCGGGTTTCCGATCTGGGACCCGGTTGTCCTGATTTCTCGTTTTACGAATCCCCTCGTGCTCCTCGTTTCATTGTTCGCTTTATGTCTGGCGACTTTGGCGACAAATCTTGCGGCGAATGTGGTCAGCCCGGCGAACGATTTTGCAAACCTCTGGCCTTCAAAAATCACCTTCCGAATCGGCGGGTTGATCACCGGGATCATAGGAATCATCATTCAACCATGGAAACTTGTTGCAGACCCGAACGGCTATATTTTCACCTGGTTAGTCGGATATTCTGCCCTTCTCGGACCGATCGGGGGGATATTAATATGCGATTACTTTGTCATCCGGCACACCGTTCTGCATCCTATCGATCTCTATAAGGCGGAGGGAGAATATAGTTATTCAAATGGATTTAACCGTGCAGCAATTGCGGCACTCGTGCTAGGTATAGCCCCAAGCGTACCTGGCTTTCTCGGCACAGTGAAGATCATCGACCCGGCATCAGCCGGATCATTACTGATGAATATGTACAGTTACGCATGGTTCATTGGATTTATTGTTGCATTCGCGGTGTACGCAGTGCTTGTTCTCAGGAAGAAATAGTATCGCGGAATTCGATGGGGAGTGACTACAACTTGGAAACAATGAGAGGAGAAGAATCGGTTCTTTTATAGACGAGCACTTGCCATGCGATCGTTGAGTTTGAATACAGCAAATGAAACCCTTGATCGATAATAGCCTTTTGCACATCATTCCAGTTGTGCCAAAAGGGATGAAAAGAACTCCGGAACAATTTTAAGACAAGGATCTGCAGCGTAAAAATGCATCTCATGATGAGGCTGTCCTTAGGATGGCTGAGGGCATAAATTGCTTTCGTCTTGCTCGTGGACGCATTTATAAGCGTTCGGTAATCTTCGTAGCAGCAAACGACCTTGTCCAGCATGGTTATATCAGCTTCCTGAATCGCTTTTGATTCGGCAACAAAATCGCCGAGGATATATTCGGCCCTCCCTTCCAGATGATTTTCCCCTGCCAGTTTTTTTGCCTGCTCCAGCATGCCGTTAGACATGTCAACGCCGACAACTGCGGCGGCCCCCTCACGCAACAGGGTTAGATGAAGTGAACCGACACCGCAGCCGATATCGAGGAGTCTTTTTGAAACGACCGGCTCCTTCCGGATGCCTTCCAACAAATATTCCTGCGTTCTCTCAAGGCCGGTTTTGCGAAAACGTTTCGCATATTTCTTCGACCACTTTGAGAAGAACTTATCTGTCGCCACGCACGCGGCCGAATTATGACAGCAAGCGGTCATTGGCTATTTACCGCTCCGTGAAGAATTTTTGAACTGACCATCATTTCAACTCATCCAGTTGACTTTCGACTCTGGATTCCATTTTACCGTTGTCTTTTTCAATTTTGAAAAGAATTCGATCGAGCTTTTTCCTGTTATATCTCCCGAGCCGAATTTGGATTCGTTCCATCCGCCGAAAGAAAACGGTTCTCTCGGAACCGGCACCCCGATATTGACGCCGACCATTCCGGCGCTTGCCCGTTCGGCAAAATATTTCGCCGTTCCGCCGCTTTGCGTAAACACCGATGCGGCGTTTCCATACGGAGAATTATTCTCAATGGCAATTGCATCGTCAACTGTTTTGGCCCGAATGACGGCAAGGACCGGACCAAATACTTCTTCCTGTGCGATGCGCATCTCTGGCCGGACAAAGTCGATGATCGTCGGTCCGACATAAAAGCCCTTTTCTTTTCCTGGCACAACGGCGTTCCGTCCGTCCACAAGTATCCTGGCTCCTTGTTTTTCAGCGTCGCTGATGTAGCCTTCGATCCTCACTTTGGCCTTCTGGGAAATGACGGCGCCGAGATTTTTCCCCGGAACGATCTTTCGCGCTTCGGCGCATAATGCTTGGATGATCCTGTCAACATTGCCGACGGCGATCATTGCCGATGCAGCCATGCAGCGCTGGCCGGCGCATCCGCTCATCGATGCCGCGACATTCGAGGCGGTCATCTCCTCGTTCGCATCGGGGAGAACGACAAGATGATTCTTTGCCCCTCCCAAGCAGAGCGCCCGTTTTAAATGAGAGGTCGCTCGCGTATAAACGATCTTCGCAACTCTGGTTGAACCGACAAACGAAACCGCTTGAATGCCCGAATGGTCGCAAATTGCCTCGACGACCCCCTGCGTCCCGTGAACGATATTAAACACGCCATCCGGAAGCCCGGCCTCTTTCAGCATCTCGGCGATCTTACATGCGCTCAAGGGTACTTGCTCTGACGGCTTGAGGATCATGGTATTTCCCAATACCAACACGTTAGGAATCGTCCAGTTCGGAACCATGGATGGAAAGTTAAAAGGCGTAATACTCGCGACAACACCAAGCGGATACCGGTCGATCCGGCATTCTACGCCTTTGCTTACCTCCAATATCTCCCCCGGCACAAGCTGCGGCATTGAACAGGCAAATTCGGTCACTTCGATGGACTTATCAATTTCCGCATTTGCCTCACTCATCGTCTTGCCGTTTTCCTCGTGCACCAACGCCGCTAGATCCCCTGCATTTTTCTCCAATAGATTTTTGTAACGATAGAATACCTCCGCACGCTCCTTGATCGGCACTGAGGACCATGTTTGAAATGCATTACTCGCAGCCGCCGCCGCGGCATCAACATCCCTTGCCGTGGAAATCGGCACCTCGGCGATCTGCTCACCGATGGAGGGATTCATCACGGGAAGATATTCTGCGCCATTCGGTTCAACCCAGCCTCCGCCGACGTAATTGTTCAACCTTTTTGTCTTTGACAAAAAGGCCTCTTGCAGCGATGAAGCAACGATATCCGCTCTGGATGGCATGGCATCCTCCTCCGGATTTATTATTCTTGGATGAAATTTTGGCATCAGCCCGCCGCCTGCATGGCGACAAGCCCTACAACCGAAAGTGCGGAAACAGCTTTATCGTACGTCTTTACTGCAACAGGGATCGGGCAATGACAATGCGCTGGATTTCCGAGGTCCCTTCATAAATTTCCGTGATTTTCGCATCGCGCAAATAGCGCTCGACGCGATATTCGCGGATGTAACCATAACCGCCGTGAATTTGAATTGCTTCGAGCGCGCATTGAACAGCAACTTTCGAGGCAAAAAGCTTCGCCATGGCCGCTGGCTGCGTGAACCTCTCTCCGGAATCTTTGACGGCCGCTGCACGCAGCGTCAACAAACGAGCGGCATCGACCTCAGTCGCCATGTCTGCAATCTTGAACTGGATAGCCTGTAAATTCGAGAGGGGCTGATCGAACGCTTTACGCTCTTTCGAATATTTTACCGCGGCATCCAGGCTTGCCTGTGCGATACCCACTGCTTGCGAAGCGATGCCGATGCGTCCGCCGTCCAACGTCTTCATCGCAAATTTGAACCCGAATCCCTCATCGCCTATTCTGTTGGCGGCGGGGACGCGAACATCTTGAAAAGCAATCGACACCGTATCGGAGCTTCGTATGCCCAGCTTTCGCTCTTTCTTGCCGACGGAAAATCCGGGCATCCCTTTCTCGACAATGAACGTGCTGATCCCCTTACTCCCTTTTGCGGAATCGGTTGCAGCCATGACCAAAACGAAGTCGGCGTTATAGCCGTTTGTGATCCAATTCTTGATTCCGTTCAGGATATAATAATCGCCGTCGCGCACTGCCTGCGTATGCTGATTTGTCGCATCACTGCCGGCTTCCGGTTCCGAGAGGGCAAATGCACCCAGCTTTTTCCCTGAAGCCAGCGGTTTCAGATAGTTCTGCTTTTGTTCTTCAGTCCCGAATTCGTTGATACCGTAGCACACGAGGGAATTATTTACCGACATAATCACGCCGCATGAAGCATCGACCCGGGAAATTTCTTCGACGGCAAGCGAGTAACTCACCGTGTCGAGCCCTGCCCCGGCGTATTGTTCCGGGACCATCATTCCCATAAACCCCAACTCACCGAGTTTCTTCACGGCATCATATGGAAACTCCTCCTTCTCGTCGCGTAATTCCGCGCTTGCCGCCAATTCATCCTGAGCGAATTGACGTGCCGTATCGCGGATCATCTTTTGTGTTTCAGTCAGGTTGAAGTCCATCGGTTCGATTTGATTGAGGTGATCGGAATGGATACGTTGTTAAGACCGGGTGTCAGGTATTCGAAGAATAGTCATAAAATCCTTTCCCAGTTTTTCTCCCGAGGTGCCCTGCCGCGACCATTTTTTTTAGCAGCGGACAGGGACGATACTTGGAATCGCCAAGCCCTTCATGAAGTACATTCATGATCGATAAACACACATCAAGGCCGATAAAATCTGCCAGCGCGAGCGGCCCCATCGGATGATTCATTCCAAGTTTCATGACCGTATCGACGGCCTCGGGCGCCGCCACTCCTTCCATCACGCAATACATGGCCTCGTTCAGCATGGGCAGCAAAACCCTGTTTGAAATAAAGCCGGGGAAATCATTCACCTCAACCGGCGTTTTTTCAAGCGACACGGCGGCATCTTTTGCCGCCTGGAAAGTGTGATCCGATGTCGAGAGCCCTCGAATGATCTCGACGAGCTTCATGACAGGTACGGGGTTCATAAAATGCATTCCGATGACGCGGTCGGGACAGTTTGTTGCAGCGGCGATTTCCGTGATCGAGATCGACGAGGTGTTCGAAGCGAGGATGGCCGTCTGCGGTGCCGCTCCGGCTATCGTCTTAAATATATCCAGTTTGATCTTTTTGTTTTCCGTCGCAGCCTCAATGACGAGATCGGAGGCGCGAACCGCCTCCGGCAGCGACTCCGAAACTGCGATCCGGCCGAGGGCTGCTGTTTTCTGATCGCCGGTAAGCGTTCCTTTTTTCACGAGCCGGTCCAGGTTCAACGCGATGGTTTTCAATCCCCGTTCGATCAGCTCCTTGCTGATATCATTGAAAACGACGTTATAGCCGTATTGAGCAAACACGTGAGCGATGCCGTTTCCCATCGTCCCGGCGCCGATGACCGCGACAGATTTAATGTTCATATATTTTTTTTCTTTTGATGAAATTAGGAAAGCTCCAGAACAATCCCGCTCGCTTCCCCGCCGCCGATACAAATTGCCGCCAATCCCCGCTTCAAATTTCTCTGCTTCAAAGCGTGAATCAACGTAACAACGATGCGCGCACCGCTCGCGCCGATCGGATGCCCCATGGCAACCGCTCCTCCATTGACATTGACCTTCGCGACATCAATTCCAAGAAGTTTATTGACAGCAAGCGGTACGACCGCAAATGCTTCGTTGATCTCAAACAAATCGACCTGGTCCATGGTCAGCCCGGCCTTTTTCAGCACTTTGGGAATGACATCGGCCGGAGCGGTTGTGAACCATTCCGGCTTTTTCGCAGCAGATGAACTCGCTACGATCTTCGCAAGAGGCCTGAGCCCAAGGGCGCGTGCTCTTTCCGCCGACATGAGAAGAACCGCAGCCGCTCCATCGTTTATTTTTGAAGAATTCGCAGCTGTCACGGTTCCGTCTTTTTGAAACGCCGGCTTCAGCTGAGGAATTCTATCGAAATTAGTCTTTTTCGGATCTTCGTCTTCTTCGACGAACAGCATTTCGCCGCTTTTTTGAGGAATACCGACCCTTATAATTTCTTCAAGAAAACGCCCCTGCCGCTGGGATTCCTGCGCCCGTCGGTAGCTGAGAATAGCATACTGATCCTGGGCTTCGCGCGGAACGGCGCATTCTCTAGCGCACAGCTCTGCCGCATTTCCCATATGGAAATTATTATAGGCATCCCACAATCCATCCCTGATCATCGAATCGACCAGCTCCGCGTTCCCCATTTTATATCCCGTACGAACTTTTTCCAGCAGGTACGGAGTGTTCGACATGCTCTCCATCCCGCCCGCAACGACGACATCGGCATCTTCAAGCTGTATTGCCTGAGCGCCGAGCATAATGGCTTTCATTCCCGAACCGCACACCTTGTTGATGGTCAAGCATTCAACCGATGGTGGAAGTCCGGCATAGATCGCTGCCTGCCGCGCGGGAGCCTGCCCTTCCCCCGCCGTCAGAACATTTCCCAAGATGACTTCATCGACGGCGTCTTTAGAGATCGCTCCACGGCGCAGTGATTCTTCGATCACAACGGCGCCGAGTCTCGGCGCTGTAAGCGAACTTAACGCTCCGCAGAACGACCCAATCGGTGTCCGGCATGCGCTGACGACAACAACATCGTTCATAAGGCTCATTTTCCGGTAAAATACAACTCTTCAATGGAAAAGGCAAAACTGGACTTCTAAAGCGATTTCAACGCAATGGCGAGATCCTCGATCAGGTCATCCCGTTCTTCTAATCCGACGGAAAGCCGAACCAAACCCGGTTCGATTGGAACATTTCCCGATGCTAATTCTTGCGGTGTGGGGGGAACAACAACTGCATACGGAATGACAAGGCTTTCTGTCCCTCCGAAGCTTGGAGCGATGTAGGGAATGGAGAGCGCATCGACAAATGTTTTGGCGCGGACTGCGGAACCGAGGTCGAAAGAGACAACGCCTCCAAAACCGCTCATTTGTTTTAGCGCCACTTGCTGATTGGGCTGTGACGGAAGTGAAGGGTAGAATACTTTTTTTATTTCGGAGCGGGAAGAAAGAAAATTAGCGATCGCTTCGGCAGATGTATTCTGATGACCAACGCGCAATGGAAGCGTCTTCAATCCTCGCGTCAACAGGTACGCGGAATGCGCATCCAAGGTACCGCCGATGGTAAAATGAAGCTCGCGAACGGATTCGATGATCGACTTTCGCGAAAGGATCACCCCCGCAAGAATGTCGTTATGCCCAGCAAGATATTTTGTGCAGCTGTGAATAACAATGTCGATGCCGAAGCTCAGCGGCCGCACATTGATCGGCGAGGCAAATGTCGCATCGACCATTGTCTTCACCTTATGCTCTTTGCAGACGGCGGCAATTGCTTCAAGGTCCTGGACGTAAAGGTGAGGGTTCGTGGGAGTTTCGAAAAGAAACAGACGCGTATTGGGCCTGATGGACGATCGGAGCGAATCGATGCTGCAGTTCTTGACAACAGAAACTTCAACGCCGAATTTTGTCAGGAGCGACGAACAAAGATCCTGCGTCCTGTGATACAATTCGTCGAGAACGAGAAGATGGTCGCCCGGTTTGAGGATCCTGAGCAGAGTTATTGCAATCGCGTACATGCCGGACGAGCAGACGAGGGCATCGGCCGCCCCTTCGAGGTCGGCGAGCTTCCGTTCTGCGACCGCGCGGGTTGGATTGTGGTATCGGCCGTATTCTTCACGCGGATCGGTTTGATCCTTGTGGCGCTGCAATTCTTCGACATTCTTAAAGAAATACGTCGATGTCAATGCGATCGACGGCGGAATGCCTCTATTCGAACGCTCCCTGTCTTCCCCCGAATGTATGCTCCGCGTCCGTATGTGTTTTCCCATGCTCTCCGTTGAAATAAAAAAACATCCCGAAAGAATCCAGGGATGTTTTTAAATTATGCCCGCCGGCTGCAACATCAACTATTCATCGATTTAAGGAAATCCTTATTTTCCTTTGTTCCCCGCATCTTTTCGAGAAGGAATTCCATCGCTTCGACGGGGGTGAACTCGCTCAGGAATTTTCTCAGTATCCACACACGGTTCAGTTCATCCTCGCCCATGAGAATTTCTTCCTTGCGGGTTCCGGACCTGTTGACGTCGACCGCCGGGAAGATCCGTTTATCGCTCAGCTTGCGGTCGAGCACGATTTCCATGTTGCCCGTCCCCTTAAATTCTTCAAAAATGACCTCATCCATCCTGCTCCCCGTCTCCACGAGAGCCGTAGCGATGATCGTCAGGCTGCCTCCTTCTTCAATATTTCTAGCCGCGCCGAAAAACCTCTTGGGCCTGTGCAATGCGTTCGCGTCGACGCCGCCGGAGAGGATTTTACCCGAGTGTGGAACAACGGTATTATGAGCACGGGCAAGGCGTGTGATACTGTCAAGAAGAATAACAACGTCGTGTTTTGCTTCGACCAACCGCTTCGCTTTTTCAAGCACCATATCCGACACCTGGACGTGGCGCTCCGGCGGCTCGTCAAACGTCGATGCCACCACCTCCGCACTCACCGAGCGTTCCATATCCGTCACTTCTTCCGGACGCTCATCAATAAGGAGCATCATCAGCTTGACGTCGGGATGATTCCGTGTAATGCTGTTCGCCATTTTTTGCAGAAGGACCGTTTTGCCGGCCTTGGGCGGGGATACGATCATACCGCGCTGCCCTTTTCCGATGGGCGACAGCAGATCGAGGATCCTCATCGCGTATTCGCCGGGGGCCGTTTCGAGCTTGATCCGCTCGTTGGGATACAACGGCGTCAGGTTGTCAAAAAGCACCCTGTCGCGGATCGTATCAGGATTCTCGTCGTTCACTGCCTCAACGCGCAGCAAGGCGAAAAACCGCTCCCCTTCTTTCGGAGGACGAACCTGACCGCTCACCGTGTCTCCTGTACGCAGACTGAATTTCTTGATTTGTGATGGGGAGACGTAGATGTCGTCGGGGGAAGGGAGGTAGTTATAATCGACGGACCTCAGAAAACCGTAGCCGTCGGGCAAGACTTCAAGAACCCCCTTGCTGAAGGTGAGGCCGTCCTTTTCAGTCTGGGCTTCCAAAATCTTAAAAATTAATTCCTGCTTGCGCAAATCACTGTAGCCGGAAATGCTGAGATCCTTGGCGATCTGATTAAGGTCAGCAATTTTCTTGGACTTCAATTCTGAAATGTCCATTGGCATGATGGAAATATCCCTTCAAAAAAATTTGATTAATGAACTCGAGGAGAGCGAACTGTCACAGTGGCTAAACGGGCCTCAAAATAGTACCGATGCTTGAATGCTTAAGGTCTGATAATTGGCAACAAACGAGGTAATCTAGAAGTGTTAACCGAAAACAAGAGCCTACCTTATTGGTTCAAATATAGAGGTAAATGCCATTATTGTCAAGGACTTTTTCGCCGGACGATCTTTAGAAGAGCCTCCAACGCCTCCCCGGCGACATAATGCGAACCGCACACTAACAACAAATCATCTTTTGTTTGAGTTCGCATTGCCAGCCGAATTCCTTCGCCGACATCGTTGCATGAACGGGCGCGGCATTTCAGCTTCCGGAATTCCTCGGCAATAACTTCAGGAGACAACGCTCTCTCGATCTGGGGCTGGACTGCAAAAACAATCGGTTTCAATGAAGCCAGCTTTCGGATCATCGAACGAAAATCCTTATCCTTCATGACGCCAAAAACAAGCACAAGTTTCCGGTAGGAGAAGGCTGCCAACGAACCAATCGTTGCGGCAACAGCGCTGGGGTTGTGGCCCACGTCGAGAATTACCAAGGGGCGTTCCCGAAGGATCTCGAAGCGTCCCCGAATCCCTGTTAAGCGGTGCACCTCTTCGATGCCGCGACGAACTGCAACGTTCGGGATTGTTATCTCTCTTGACCGCAAATATTCTAAGGCAGTGACCGCCACTTTTATATTCTCCAACTGGTATCTTCCAAGGAGTGGGGTGCGAAGATCGCTGAAGGACGATGCAGCAGTACTCATGCTAATCGAACCAATACCAGAGTGCCCAGAATCCTTCCAAGCAGCATGGAGATTTTCCGTTGTGATCAATTCGGAACCTCGCTGCCGCGCAATGTTCTTCAATTCCTGTAAAGGGCGCCGGCTCATAGCTCCGACAACACATCCTCTGCCTCGTTTAATGATCCCCCCTTTTTCAATAGCGATCCTGGTCAGAGAATTTCCGAGATGCTGCGTGTGGTCTTTGGAGATCGAGGTGATCACGGACACCTCAGGAACAAGAACATTCGTCGCATCAAGCCTCCCCCCCATTCCCGTCTCGACAACCGCGACATCAACCTTGTTATCGGCAAAATATTTGAAAGCGATTGCGGTGGTTGCTTCAAAGAATGTCGCCCGCGTCGCGTCGATTTTCGGACGAAAAAATTCGGTGTATCGGACAAGGTCGGCATCGGAGATCATCCTGCCGTTAATACGGATCCGCTCGTTGAATTGCAAAAGATGCGGAGACGTGTACAGCCCGGTGCGGTAGCCGGCAGCCTGAAGCACTGCCGCGATCATTGCCGACGTCGAACCCTTCCCGTTCGTTCCAGCAATATGAACGGAGCGAAAGCGTTGATGAGGATCGTTGCAAAAACGAAGTAATGCGCGGATGTTACGCAGTCCAAGCTTTATCCCGAAGGTCTGGAGTCCGTACAGATAATTGAGTGTTGAGCGTGTTTGAAGCACGGGGGATGATCGGCAGTATGGTAGAAATCAAAGCCAGCTCTGAATGACGGAAGCGCTCGAGTCGGCGTTCAGGCCGCCAACCAGTTGCGAAATATCCCTTATCGAATGCGCCGCGCAATACTCGGCGACACCTTTCGATATTTCGACCGCCGTGGCCGGGTTGACAAAATTCTGTGTGCCTATTTGGACGGCGCTTGCCCCAACGAGGAAGAACTCCACTGCGTCTTCCCACCCGGCAATACCGCCGATTCCGAAGACCGGAATCTTCACCGCTTTGCTGACCTCAAAAACTTTTGCCAGGGCAATCGGTTTGATCGCCGGGCCGGATAAGCCCCCCGTCACCGTCGACAACTTCGGCTTTCTGGTCCTGATATTGACCGCCATACCGATAAGCGTATTAATGACTGATACTGCGTCGGCCCCTTCGGCTTCCGCGGCGCGCGCAAAATCCGAAATATGCGTAACATTCGGAGTAAGCTTCATGATCAGCGGCTTCTGCGTCCGCTTCCTGAGCTCTTTTGTGATGAGGGCGACTTTCCCAATGTCAGTCCCGAAACTTAGTCCTCCTTCTTTCACATTCGGGCAGGACACATTTATTTCAAACCCGTCGACGCGTCGCTGCGGTTCAAGCAGTTCGAGCACGGCACAGTATTCTTCAACAGAGCTTGCAGCAATATTTGCGATTACGGCGCACGTGTGCTTTTGAAGGAGCGGAACCTTTTCTTCGATGAATTTCCGGACTCCAATATTTGCCAGTCCAATCGAATTCAGCATCCCACTCGCAGTCTCTGTGATGCGCGGCGGAGGATTACCGTCGCGCGGCTTGAGTGAAAGGGATTTTGTCATAATCCCTCCCAGCCTCTCCAACGCTACGATATCCGACACTTCATCGCCATACCCAAATGTACCGGAGGCGACAAAGAACCGATTCTTGAATCTTAGGGTTCTTACCGAAAAAGATTCTTCCATAGTCTAGAAAACAATTTCCCTAGAATCGAAGACGGGTCCGTCCTTGCAGACGAGTCGATATTTTTTCTCTTCTGTCGTTGTTTCGACTGGACACCCTTGGCAAAGGCCGATACCGCATGCCATTTCACACTCCAACGCGAGATAGCACGGGACGTTGATTCCGTTGGCATACGCCGCCAGGGATCGCATCATCGGCGTCGGACCGCAGGCAAAAATCCGCGGGCGCCGGATCGTCTGCGCATCCACACATTGCTTCACCACGTCGACCACCGTACCGTGGAAACCCTCACTGCCGTCGTCGGTTGCGATTTGAATATTGTCCAGGCCGAGCCGAACGATAGATTGCGAGGAACGTGCGCCAAGAAACGTCATGATTTGTTTAAATCCACGCAACCGGGAAGTCAAGAAAGGCAATGCCGCTACGCCAAGTCCGCCGGCCACCAGCACGGCAGTTTCGTAGTCGTCGTCCGTAAAAGGAAAAGTCCCCTTCCCCAATGGGCCAAGCACGTCGAGTGTTTCACCGGTCTTCTTTTCAGACAGCAGCCGCGTCCCGATTCCTACCACATTAAAGATTATAGAAACCATCCCCTCTTCGATTGAAAAAATACTGAAGGGACGGCGCAGCAAAGGGGCTGCGGAGCCTTCCGGTTTAACGTTGACAAATTGCCCGGGAAGCGCGGCAAGAGAAATGACCGGTGAGAAAAAGGAAAGCTGGAAAATATTTGGGGCGATTTCCCTGACAGAGGAGATCCGCGCCTGCTCTTGAATCATGAATTCCTGTATTGCATTCGTGTGTTCCTACGGTTGAAACTTCGCTGGATTAGGAGCCGGTTTAGCGTCTTTCGGTGCACTGGCGTTCTTTTTGTCCGCTTCTTCTTTTTTCTTTTTCTGTGCTGCTTCCGCGGCCGCCTTCTTCTCAACTTCGCGACGTTGATTATCCTCTTCCTGAATTTTCGGTTTGACAGCAAGTGCAAATTGAGAAGCGGGATAAACAGCCAGTAACCGCCTGTACACGGCGCTTGCACTGTCTACTTTATTCATTTTATTTTCGTAAATCCAGCCGATCGTATACAACGCCTTGGGGCAATACGGGGATGATTGGTCCTCCTGAACAATCTTATACAACAACGGCAGTGCGCTATCCGCGTGAGAGGTCTCGAAGTACGGCTCTGCATGGAGATACAATGCCTCAGCAGAATCTTTTTTGACGACAAGCAAGGGAATGCCGAGCATCCTCCGCGACTCCTGTGCGTACTGCGAATCCGGGTACCGTGAAATAACCTCTGCGTAAATTGAATCGGCCGCCTCTTTTCCGCTCTTGCCCCCTGTTTTTAATACCTCAGCCAGCGTGAACAACGCTCGCGGAGCAAAGTCGGTTTTCTTACCTTCGTCAATCACCTGTTGATACCAATACAGAGCAGAGTCCTGTCGTTCCAATTCCAAAAAGAATATTCCTGCCAGCTCGAAATGATCCTTCACAATGATCTGGCGAAGAGAATCCATGCTTTGCGTTTCTGTCGCGAACAACCGCGCGTAAGCGTCCCTTTTAAGCGAGTCAGCCCTTGCTATTGAATCCCGCCGAGCCTGCATTTTTTGAATATCGATGCTCGAATCGGGAACAACATTCCCTTTCTGAAGGATTGCCAATGCGCTATCAGCAGCGCGAACGGTGTCCGCAGCGAGAAGCAACGAATCCCGTTTCAGTCTGTTTTTCTTCGTCAGGGCAATAAGGCTGTCGCATCGGGAAAGATCGGAATAGATGATAAAGTATTTTGTCAGTGCATCCGATTTTTTCGAAGCATCGGCAGTAATGAGAGAGGCAGGATACTCAAGTTTCGCTTTGTTGTAATTCAGTGCGGCTTTTGCATAATCGACCTGAATCGTTTCATAGATCTTCCCGAGCGTATGGTAAGCCCTCGCCGATTCGTCTGTTTTAGCGTAGGTCGTATCAACAAATGAAAGCTTGGAAACTGCATCCGGGATCTTCCCCTGAGCGACATAGAGCAACCCGATTTCAAGCTGAATTTTGGGAAAATTCTCGAGATTTTTAGCATTGCTCAGTAAAGCCTCCAGCCGCCGCAACGCCTCGTCGTATTGGCGCTCCGAGATCAGAATCTTGATGTTCTCGAATTTCGCTGCGAACGACGTTGCATACTCAGGGTCGAAATCGTCGACGGCGGTAAACGCCTGCGAAGCCTTCTCTGTATCTCCGAGCGCGACATAGCAATACCCGGCTTGCAGTTCAGTCTCAGCATTCACCGCTCCATCGTTCGAGGTTTCCACCGACCGCCGATAGTTTGTGACGGCTTGGTCGTAATCCAGATTGTGATGATAATACCGGCCGATCGAGAGGGAAGCTAGTCCGGCGACCTTTTTTTCTTTCTTATCGACAGCATCCTGGTAAAGACGTTCGAGCGACTGGAGCCCCTCACTGTACCGTTTTTGACGGAGAAGAGAACGCCCATACAGCCATTCCGCCTCGAAGCGAAAATCGCTGTCGGGAAATTTTGCGAAGAGCTCGAGAAATTTCCGTTGCGATTTTAGGTCATCCCCTAAATAGAAATATGATTTTCCGATCATCAGCAGCGCGTTTTCCACCCACTTGCTTGTCGGGTAGAACGTCAGCAATTTGGATGCTTTTTCGATCGCGAGATTGAATTTATCCTTGGCGTTCTGAGAGAGTGGAGCTTCCGTTACGAGAGGAACGGGTCTTCCCAATTCCAGCGCCTGTGCCGCGAGGACATCTTTTTCAGCATCAGCGAATGCGGTCTCGGCGTTGTAGTATGTATTGAAATAGGCTACGGTATTGATATACCGTTGATTGATAAAACTGACGCCGCTATTATAAACTGCGCACCCCTGAAGAGAGAAAAGTAAAACAGCAAGGAATAAAAGATAAGGTCGGCGCATGATTGTGCTCATGGTGGCAGTAAGATACTCAAAAGATGATTCTTTTTCAAGAACAGTTCGGTTAAACTTCCATCCTGAAGGCGTTGTCATAGAGATATCATCCAATTCATGTTATTGCGAAAGGAGTCTTTATGAAACAAATCTTAGCCGCGATGCTCATCGCCTCGATCACGGTCATCGCTAACGCTCAAGAACGATCGTCCGAGCCCCCGGCGAATAAACCGAGAGAGCACATGCGTATGGAACGAGATAATCCCATGGCCCGGATGAAGCTAACCGACGACCAGAAAAACCAGTTAAAGGATATCCGGTACCACACCGACAAAAAGGCCATTGAACTCCGTTCACAACTGGCGCTCTCAAGGCTCGAGCTTAGCCGTCTTCTCTCGTCCGATTCGCCCGATCAAGAAGCGATCGAGAAAAAAATAAACGAGGTCTCAGCGAACGAAAGTGCGCTCCACGTCAACAAACTGAACGGCTGGTTCGAAGCGAATAAGATCTTGACACCCGAACAGCAAAAAGAATGGCGCAAGGTTCTTCGCACAGAAGCGATGGCCCACATGCGGACGCGCCGTTTTGCCGGCAGGCACCCGCACATGGAAGGCACAAGCCCCCGCGACCGGTCTTAGAGTTCAGCGCACCTGCGGGAAACACGACCTTCTGCCGGCGCAGTGGCTGCGTCTTCTGCGGTACCGCGCTAGTATCCTTTTACTTTGTCGACGACGGTCGAGAGCGGCTTGCCGTCGAGAAACAATCGCAAATTTTCGATAAATATTTCTGTGAGGAGATGGTAATAATGAGGAATCGGACCGCCGATATGAGGAGTGATGAAAATATTCTTGGCGCTCCAGAGTTGGTTATTTTTCGGTAAGGGTTCTTCTTCAAACGTGTCGAGTGCGGCAGCTTTAATCGTCCCCTGTTCCAGCGCCTTAAGAAGCGCCTCCCCGTCCACTGACGCCCCTCTGCCAAAATTATAGAACACCGCACTCGGTTTCATCACAGCGAATTCTTTTTCGCCGAACATCTTTGTAGTCAGCGGTGTCAGCGGGGTGACGTTGACGACATGATCCGCGTCGGCCAGCATTTCACGCAGTTGGAACGGGGCCATCACCCTGTCGACGAATTCCACCGGTTCCGGAGTCCGCTTTGTACCGATAACCCTCATGCCGAACGACTTTCCCACCCTCGCCATTGTGCTTCCTATCGAGCCTAGTCCGGCGATGCCGAGCGTCTTGCCGATAATGACGTCCGATTCTCTGATCAGCGTTCCCGTCCACTCGCGGTCTTTCTGAAGGTCGTGGTACGAATACAGCTTTCTGGCGATCGATATCATGACGCCGAAGAGGAGCTCGGTCATCTGATATTTGTGCATCCCTCTGGAACAACAGAGCGTAACGTCACTTTGAAGGAGTTCCGGATACAAAAATCGGTCAGCGCCAACGGTGGATATTTGCACCCACCGGAGGCGCGGCATCGACAAAAATTGATCCCGCGGAATATCCCCGAACAGGATTTCCGCGGAGTGGAATTGTTTCTCGGCTTCGTCAAGACGAGGATGGTAGTGAACTTCGATAAGCGGAGAGACATCATTAATCTTCTGCAGCTGATTGGGCGTCAGCGAATAGGTGATCAGAAGCTGGTGACGGGCTTGCATCGTTTACTTTTTCGATTTCAAATCGCTGCTGTGGCCGGGGAAAAATCTTGCCTTCGGGTCGATGAATGCCTTGATATTGTTCACGGCTATCGCCGCTTCTCCGAATCCGGTCGCAATGAGCTTCAACTTTCCAGGAAAGGTCGCGATATCGCCGGCAGCGTAAATGCCGGGAATATTGGTCTCCATCTTGGTCGTCACTTTAATATCTCCTTTTTCGATTTCCAATCCCCAATCGCGAAGGGGACCAAGGCTGGCGACAAAGCCTAAATTAAGAAGAAGATGGTCGACTTTCAACGTTTCCGATTCGCTCGTCCGGTTGTTCCTTATGACGACTTCCTCGATTGAGGAGCCCCCCTTCACCGAATCGACCTCAAACCAGAGCTTGACGTCCGCTTGAGAAGACATCAATTTTTTAACGCTGTCTTCATGAGCCCGAAATTCATCCCTTCGGTGAATGAGCGTAATGTGTTTTGCGGTGTCCTGCAAATTGAGCGCCCAGTCGACCGCACTGTCGCCCCCTCCGACAATCAATAGTTTTTTTCCCTTGAAAACCGACTTGTCCTTCACAAAGTAGTGGACATGGGTGTTCTCAAATTTTTCTATTCCGGCCAAGTCAAGCCTTCGCGGAACAAAAGCTCCTATGCCAACGGTCAGAAGAAGCGCCTTTGTATCATGTTCTCCCCCGTTGTGCGTCAACAATCTTAATAGTTGCTGCCCATCGACTTCATCCGGCCGGAGCGATTCAACTTTTTCGCTCAAGCAAACGCTCGGGCCATGATGGAGGCCCTGCTCGATGAGGTTTTTCGCAAGGTCCTTTGCGACCACCTTTGGAAAGCCAGCGACATCATAGATGTACTTCTCGGGATACAGTGCCGTGAGCTGCCCCCCTAGCTCGGGGAGCGCGTCAATAATTTTCGTCTTCATGTGGCGAAGGCCGGCGTAGAATGAAGCGAAGAGCCCTACCGGACCGCCGCCAATGATCGTGATGTCAAACAGATCCATGCTTATTAATGCTGCTATGATCTTGGGTTTATTGTAGGACGAATATCGATCTCACTCACGTTGCTCCGCGCCGGCATTGAGAGAGCAAAAAGAACCGTGTCAGCGACATCTTGCGGCTGGATAATTTTTTCCGAATCTTTACTATGATCGGAAAAAGAAGTGTTCACCGATCCCGGGCAGATCGAAACGACGCGGATATTGGAATCCCTTACTTCCAGCATCAACGAGCGGGAAAAACCGATCAAGCCCCATTTTGTCGCGGAATAAATAGCCCCTCCCACAAACGAATTTTTTCCGGCGAGTGATGCGATGTTAATAATTGCACCGCTCTTTTGCTGTGTCATTATGGGGATGACCGCTTTGCAGCACAAGTACACCCCCCGCAAATTCACCTTCATCATTCCATCGAATTCCTCAACGGAACTATCTGCAACTTTGGAAAATATTCCGTGTCCCGCATTGTTGACAAGAATGTCGACTGTACCAAACGCCTTTGTTGATGTCTCAATAAGTCGAGCAACATCAGCTTCCTCAGAGATGTCAGCACGTACGGCGATACATTGTCCCCCGTTGTCACGAATTTCTTTTTCAGCCGGATCCAGACCCTCACGATGGCGTGCCGCCAGTGTAACTTTGACACCCGACCTGGCCAATGAAAGAGCAATGGCCTTGCCGATGCCTTTGCTCGAACCGGTTACAATCGCCGTCTTGCCTGCTAATGATTCGCTCATCGATTATAGGTCTCCGGCAATTGGACGAAGAACAATCTCTTCGGTCAGAAGCCTTTTCGGGCTGCGTACTGCGGCTACGACAATTTCGGCGACGTCCTCCGGCTGCATCATCTTCGCATGATATTTCTTCCGCTCCTTGCGGTCCCACATGTTTGTTTCCACCGCGCCCGGCAAAATGTCGATAACGCGAACTCCGCTCCTACGGACCTCAGCCCGCAGGCCGCGCGACAATGCCAGCGCTCCCGCCTTCGAAGCCGAATAGGCCGACGAGTTTCGAAACGTCGTAATGGCGCTTACCGAAAGGATGTTGACAATAACGCCATTCTTCCTTTTCATCATCGCGCGAAGCACCGATTTTTCGGTCAGGAATACCCCCCTGAGATTTGTTGCCAGGACGTGATCGAAATCGCGTACGGTCGTTTTTTCGAACGGCTTAAAATACGTGACGCCGGCGTTATTGATCAGCACATCGACCTTCCCAAATTTCTTCGAAATCGTTTTTCTGGTAATATTAACGCTTCTTTCCAGCTGAACATCGCATCGCAGCCAAGAGGCCTCTCCGCCGAGGTCTTGAATCTCCCGCGATTTCTTTTGTAACGCAGGAACATCCCTTCCCGTCAAAATAACATGCGCTCCCTCGGCAGCAAAAGCCGAAGCAATCGCAGCTCCGATACCGCGGCTTGCGCCGGTGATCCAAACGATCGACTTACTCATTGCTGGCATGGAATTTTAACTAAACAGGTTGGCTGCCGATTAAGGTAAGGAATTCTGACCGGGTTTTGATGTTATCGCGAAATTCTCCGAGCATTGCGCTCGTGGTCGCCCGGGATGTTTGCTTTTCGATCCCGCGCATCATCATGCAAAGATGGCGGGCCTCGCATACCACGCCGACCCCTTCAGGCCGCAGAGCATCAAAAATTGTCTGCGCAATCTCTTGTGTCATTCGTTCCTGCACCTGAAGCCGGCGGCTGAACATTTCGACGAGGCGAGGAATTTTGCTCAACCCGACAATTTTGCCTTTTGGAATATAGGCCACATGAACCCTTCCGTAAAAAGGAAGGAGATGATGCTCGCAGAGACTGAAAAAATCGATGTCCTTCACGATCACCATCTCGCTGTATTTTTCTTTGAAGACTGCGCCATTAAGAATTTTCTCGGCATCTTCCGAATATCCCTTGGTCAAAAATCTCATCGATTCGGCCACCCTCGTAGGCGTTTTCAGCAGACCTTCGCGGGACGGATCCTCGCCGAGGCCGATCAACATTTGCCGGACCACTTCTTCCAATGGCAGCTTTTCCTCCTGAGATTCAGGCATTACTTCTCTCCTTTGTATTCCACAAAATTATTCTGGGTCTCGAACAGCTTCACGGAATAAAGCCGGCCATGCTTAATATGGGGGGCGATCTGACTCCAGCATGCTGCAGCGATATTCTCGGCTGTCGGGACGATTCCTGTGAGAAAATCGACGTCGAAGTTGAGATGCTTGTGGTCTACCTTACTCACAAATTGGACCTCAATGATCTTCTTCAATTCCTTCAGATCGATGACATATCCTGTCTGAGGATCCGGTTCGCCGGCTACCGTGATCTCAAGTTCGTAATTGTGGCCATGGCCGTTCGCATTGGCGCACTTGTCGTATACCGCAATATTTCTTTCTTCGGTGAATGATGGGTTGAACAGCCGGTGCGAAGCGCTGAAATGCGCCCGTCGCGTTACATAGATCATTTCTTTTCCGTCACAGACTTTTCATAAATGAACCCTGGAAGCCCGACGCCGATCAGGACCCGCGTCGGAATACTGCTTTGTGACGATCGCTCCAGCGCCCAAAAAAGGAAAACGCGGATCCCGGTGAATTCAACGGGGGGCGCACAGTTTCCCGCGCAAACTCCGTTGGGATAGTAAAAGAGACTACGAAAGTGCGTTCAGGACTTCTTCCGTGTGTCCATCGACCTTCACCTTGGAAAAGATGTGCGAGATCTTTCCTTTTTCATCGATGATGAAGGTCGTTCGGACAATACCCATATACTTTCGTCCCATGAAACTCTTCATCTGCCACACGCCGTATTCTTCGAGGACAGACTTGCTTTCGTCGCTCAGTAACGGAAAATTCAGATCATATTTCGATATGAATTTTTTGTGAGAGTCGATTCCATCCGCGCTGACACCGATCACCACCGCCCCCTTGCGTTTGATCGAGGAGAGGTTATCCCGGAACGAGCACGATTCTTTTGTACAACCCGACGTATCGTCTTTCGGATAGAAATAGAGAACGACCTTTTTTCCGCGAAACTCTTTTAGAGAGTGTTTTTTGCCGTCATCCCCTTCGAGCGAGAAATCGGGAGCGGCCGATCCCACCTTTAATTCAGCCATAGCGTATCCTTATGCCACCGCCTTTTTCACTTCATCATACGGCGGTTCAACGCCGGGCGTATCCGATACCCAGGCATACTTGACGGTCCCCTTCTCGTCGAGGACATAGACCGCGCGCTTTGCGACATTGTAGCCTTTAACTCCGCCGAGCCCCTCGAAGACAATGCCGTATTGTTTGATCACCGCCCGGTCAAAATCAGACAGGAGCGGAAAATTCAGTTTGTAATGTTCGGCAAAAGCCTTGTTCGCCCACGGGCTGTCGACGCTGACCCCGATCACCTGTGCGTTGAGCGTATTGTATGCGGAGAGTGAATCGCGAAAATTGCACATCTCTTTGTCGCACACTCCCGTGAACGCTCCCGGATAAAAAAGGAGAACGATTTTCTTTCCCGCAAATTCCGAAAGCGGAGAACGGGGGGTTTTCGTCGTATCGACAAGAGTGAATTGCGGAGCTTTAGCGCCGACTGTTACCGACATTGCAGTATCCTTTCAGATTTTTTTGGTGTATTGTTATTACCATGATGATGACTCTGTTCGTAGGTATGTAACCCTAATTTTCAGGAAGAGTTCCAGTTGGAGTGATTTTTAAGGCATTGTCGGGCTTCGGACAATTAAAAGTACCAAAAAACCCGCCGAGAGTCAATGAGCCTGTGATTGCGGGCATTATATACTTGACAATACCATGAAAAAGTTGTATATTGATAGTGGATGAAGAAAGGATATTCCACTATGAAAGAGTTCAAAAACCTTACCGATCTTACCAAACAATTCGCTACCGAAACTGAGTGCATTCAGTTTCTCGCCAATGTCCGCTGGGGTGATAAACCTGTTTGCCCGCACTGTGGAAAGTCCCGCAAGATTTACGTTGTCGCTGGCGGGAAGCTCTTCAAATGTGCCGATTGCCGGAAACAGTTTTCCGTCCGCGTCGGTACCATCTTTGAAGATTCCGCGTTGCCTCTTACCAAATGGTTCATGGCAATCTATCTTTTGATGGCGCATCGTAAAGGAATTAGCTCTATGCAACTCCATAGGGATATTGGAGTCACCCAAAAAACCGCTTGGTTTATGCTCCATAGAATCAGGTTCGCCGTTAGAACAAAGTCTTTTGAAAAGAAGCTCAAGGGCACGGTAGAGGCGGATGAGACTTTTGTTGGCGGAGAAGAAAAGAACAAGCATCTCGACAAAAGAACAAAAAATTCTTATGGCGGAAAGAATAAAACTCCCGTTTTTGGTATCGCTCAACGCAATGGTATCGTTGCCGCTCAAACCATCGACCGGGTAAATAAGAAAACGATTGACGCTATTATGAAGTCTCAGATTGACCCCGATGCCACAATTATGACGGATGACTGGAAGGGGTACAAAGACCTTGATGTTGAGTTTCTGCATCATTATAGCGTTAACCATAGCAAGAAAGAATATGTTCGCGGACGCGTCCATACAAACCGTATCGAATCTTTTTGGGCTATCTTGAAACGCGGTATTTTTGGAATCTATCATCAGGTTTCTAAAAAGCATCTTGACAAATATGTTGACGAGTTTGAATTCCGATTTAATTCTAAAGATATTGACGACAATAAACGGTTTGCCTTGATGCTGGAAAACTGTTCAGTAAGATTAACCTATAAAAATCTTCTGAAAATATGACCTTATGGGGAACAACTAATGCCCAAAAGAAAAAAATCAAGTAAATTATCCCCGCAGATATTAAAGCCGCGAGAAAAGGAAAAACAAACCAGTCTAATATCTTTCGTAAGAAAATATGCCTGGATACTCGGATTGGCATTAGGTCTCTTGGGAACATATTTTGGCTACCTTTCATGGAAACCAAATCTAATTATCGGAATCGGTGGTGAACAGCTTGACAAAATGAGTCCATTTTCAATATCCGTTGAAGTATCAAACACAGGACTATCATCCGCTTACAATGTTCGATCATACTCTCAACTGTCATACGTAAAAGTCGGTACCGTCAATTTCTATGACTGCGGAATGGTAAACCTGAAAACCATCCCAGAGTTGCGTAGTGGAAGCACCTTAAACTTTGAGCAAAAGAACTCAGTGTTTTCGGCTTATCAAATCGATTCTGCTGATATTGTAATTAATGTCGCTTATGAGCAAGGCATTTTTCCGGGCACCTTTGAAAAATCTTTTCGATTCAAAGCTCAGCGAGACATCAAAAATAATCTACGATGGTTAAGAGTCCCATAATGACAAAACCCAAACCAAAACCAAAGCCCACCAAGGACGAAGAACTCCTGCCCGTCAGCCTGAAAGATTTCACGGACGCGGTTAAGCGAGTGATCGCCCTACCTAAGAAGTAAAGCCCCTCAAAAAATAGTTTTGCGAGTTTCCTAAGAATTCGCATGGTTGGTATTGTCATGTATGTAAGTCCCGTGATTGCTTTTCAGGCAAAATTGAATATATTTGTATCAACTTTTCGGAGAGGTGTCTGAGTGGTTGAAAGAGCCGGTCTCGAAAACCGGTGTCCCGCTTACGTGGGACCGTGGGTTCGAATCCCACCCTCTCCGCACATTACGTACACCTCTTACTTTCAAATTCGGATGTACACTCCAATGCGTCGAATACTCGTCACCGTATCGATGGGGATCGTTTTCTCGTGCTCATTGTTTGGACGGAACGTTACGAGAGATTCGATCGTCGTGGGAGCGGTATCTTTCGACACATTGGCCCACGCGAAAATAGCGGTCGATAGTAATTCAAAAATCGAGGTCAACACACTTACTGCCCGACAGGACACAGAGGCGGTTCGTTTAACAACTGCGGCCGACAGCTCGGCTGCACGGAAAGACACTGCTATAGAAGAAACACAAGCGAAAAAGGTTACGCCTCCTGAACCGACAGGCCTTTCTGCTGCTCCTACATCTGCAGACCCGAATGGATACAAAGAAGCTCATTGGGGGACATCTCTCGAAAATGTGCGCAAGTATCTTCTCAGTCATGAAGGGGTTGATGAACATGATCTACAGGATATCACTAACGGTTTTGAATACCGGGGCTCTCTCGCCGGAGTAGATGCCTCGTTTGCTTACCAATTTGATGATAACCGTCTTTTTATCGTTCGTCTGACTCCGAAAGTAAAGGCGGTCTCAAAATTCGACTACCTCGATTCATTTGACAGCTACAGAACAATTTTGGAAACCAAATATGGAAAGCCGGCCCGCAGCGGATTCTCCAAGGTTGACGAATCATATTTGAGCACGGTGGAGAGCATCCAGCTTGGGTTCGCCAAAAAGTATGTTCTGTGGGTTTTCGATCGTTCGTATATCGTGCTGGCGCTTGTCGGCCGGGATAAACAATTAAGCATTCACATCACGTACGTCTCGCGCGCAATATTCGACGAGATGACCAGCAGAATAGAGACTCTCAAGCTTGAAGATTTTTAGCGTCTTCTAGACATTCCGCAAGTGCATCAAGGAGAGGTGCAAGAGTGGTTGAATTGGCCACCCTGGAAAGGTGGTATACCGGTAACGGTATCGTGGGTTCGAATCCCACCCTCTCCGCAGATAGATCCCGGCCGTCAGGCCCAATTGCATGAACACCATCGATAGGGACCTCTCCGAACCTGATTTTTGACGTTCCTGCTGCATCGAAATTGATTTTCTCTCCCCCCTTTTCTACTTTTCCAGTATGAATTCGCTCCTCTTCGGACACAATGATGAGCAGCATATCGTCGCAGTTCAGACACTCGACGATTCAACGGTTCGTGTCTATAAACGGGACGGAAACGCCGTAACGTACAACGACGAAGAGCTCTTCCCGTTTTTTCACCTCTCCGAAAGCCGATTTATTTCCGGTTTCGGAAAAACCATCTGGCTAAAAAAACTCGAGGGGAACAATTTCTACCAATATGTGTGCGCTTTCGAGCGGGTACATGATATGTGGGACGGGGTGAGGCATATCCTCGAAAAAATCAATCAATCACAGGAAAAGAGAATTGATTCTTACACCGATACCGAGCACATCTTACTCCGTTCGGATACGAATACCCAGTTCCTCATGCAGTCGGGGAAAACGCTTTTCAAAGGAATGGAATTCACCGACCTCTATCGGATGCAGCTGGATATCGAAACATATTCAAAGTCGTACAAATTCAGCAATGCCGAACGCCCCGAGGACAGGATCATTTTGATCTCTCTGTCGGACAATCGCGGGTGGGAGACGGTCCTCGGCGGAAAACAGATCGAAGAAAAAGAGCTCCTGGCACAATGCATCGACATCATCCAAAAAAAGGACCCCGATGTTATCGAAGGGCACAACATCTTTAATTTCGATATTCCCTATTTGTTGAAACGATGCGAATTGCACCGGATGGATTTTTCCATTGGAAGGGATGGTTCTTCCCCGCGGGGGGTCCGCTCGCGCACTGCCTTCGCAGAAAATGAGGTCGAATACATCAGCTATGACATCCCCGGAAGGCATGTGATCGATACATGGCTTCTTGTCCAATCCTACGACATGGTCAAGCGAACGATGGAGAGCTATTCCCTAAAGTACGCGGCAAAATTTTTCGGCATCGCTTCCTCTGACAGAACATATATTCCTGGAGAAAAAATATCCTGGTATTGGGATAACGAACCCGAACCGTTGAAACAATATGCGCTGGACGACGTTCGGGAAACTCGCGCACTCAGCGACCGCCTTTCCATGAGCACATTTTACCTCACGCAGATGCTCCCGTTCAATTACACGACCGTTGCCCGCCTCGGATCGGCATCGAAGATCGAAGCTCTGCTCTTACGCGAATATTTACGCCGCAGGCACTCATTGCCAAAGCCAGAAACAGGGACGCAGACAACCGGCGGTTATTCGGATGTGTTCTATTCCGGAGTGCTTGGTCCAGTCATTCACGCCGACGTCGAATCGCTGTACCCTTCGATCATGATTTCGAAGAACATTGCGCCGCACACCGATGAACTGAACGTGTTCCACTCCATCCTCGAACATTTGACCACATTACGCCTCGCAACCAAGAAGAAAATGCGCGACACGGCAGATGCGACAGATCGATCGCGTCTGGACGCTATGCAATCGTCCTTCAAGATTCTCGTGAATTCTTTTTACGGATATCTTGGCTATGGCCGTGCGCTCTTTAACGATTATGCCCAGGCAGATGTTGTGACGACGACGGGGCAGGAACTGCTGAGAACAATGATCCATGAGATCGATCTTCATAACGGAAAAGTGATCGAAGTTGACACCGACGGATTATATTTTATCCCTCCGGACAACGTTGCAGGGGAAAAAGCCGAAAGATCCTTCGTCGAGCGGCTTTCACAATCCCTCCCCGAGGGGATCAACCTCGGATTTGACGGACGGTACAGGAAAATGCTCAGTTACAAGAAGAAGAATTATGCCCTTTCCGACTACGACGGCAGAATCTCGATCAAGGGCTCATCTCTCATTTCCCGAAGCATGGAACGCTTCGGCCGTGTCTACGTTCAACGCTGCATTGAATTCATCCTGGACAATCGTATTCAGGAACTGCATGAATTGTACTTGGAGATGACCCACTCGCTTCGCGAACACCGGCTTGACATCAAGGAATTTGCGCGGACGGAAACCCTGAAAGACTCTCTGGACGAATATCGACGCGACGTCGAATCGGGCAAAAGGAATAAATCGGCGAGCTACGAACTTGCATCCGGTTCTTCGCGGTCATACAGAACGGGAGATAAGATCGTATTTTACTTTACGGGGTCGACGGCGAACATCAGGGGATTTGAGAACGCAAAAGAAGCAAGCGAGTGGGATGCAAATTTTCCGGATGAAAATGTCGAATACTATATCAAGCGGTTGGAGGAGTTTTCAAGAAAATTCGAGCAGTTCTTCTCCGAGAGGGATTTCAATTCGATCTTTTCGTCGGAGGACCTTTTCGGCTTTGATCCAAAACGAATCGCGATCGTGACTAAAAAAGTATCCCCGGAAATACAGCGCGAGACCGAGTGGATCAATCCCGAACCATCCATCAGCCTTGATGCGTAATTAGGCACCCTCACCATGGAAGTAATTTCTTAAATACTTCACGATCTCGACCATGGATGCCCCCGGAGTAAACAACTCGCCAACGCCCATACTTTTCAGTTTTTCAATATCGTGCTGCGGGATGATCCCTCCTCCAAAGAGGAGTACGTCCCCCATCCCCTTGTCTTTCATCAGCCCTTGAACCTTTGGAAATATTGTCATGTGGGCGCCGCTCAAGGAGCTGATGCCGATAGCGTCCACATCTTCCTGCAGCGCTGCTTCGACGATCACTTCAGGCGTTTTGCGTACACCGGTATAAATCACTTCCATGCCGGCATCGCGAAGCGCAGCCGCAATAACCTTCGCACCGCGGTCATGGCCGTCCAAGCCGGCTTTCGCGATCAACACACGGATCTTCTTTCCCATAGTTGCCTCGCAAGGTTACCGTAAGCGTTCAAGGAAAAGGTTCCACGAAGAATAAAACTTCGAGAGAGGAAAACCGACGACGGTATAAAAGCAGCCGTTGATCCGCTCGACGAACACCGCGCCGTAATCGTCCTGGATCCCGTACGCGCCGGCTTTATCCATCGGAGAGCCTGATTCGACATAATTTTCAATTTCGCCGCGATTCAGGGGACGGAATGTCACCTCGGTCCTTTCAAAATCGACTAACGACATCCGCGATTCGACATCCAGTAAAGCAAATCCCGTGAAAACAGTGTGCGTTCTTCCGCTCAGCTTCGACAGCATACCCATGGCATCCTCCTTCGACGACGGTTTGCCGAGAATTGCTCCGTCGAGGACAACGATCGTATCCGCGCCGATCACGATGCCTTCTCTGAGTCCCCCTGCAACATGCTCGGCCTTTTTCAACGAAAGCGACCTCACTACTTCTTCTGGCGCTGCACCGGCGGAAAAATCCTCATCGACGCCGCTTTCTTGAACAGTGAATGAAAAGCCTATTTGCCGCAGCAAATGAATTCGGCGCGGCGAACGCGACGCTAAAATAATGGGCTTAGGCGTTTGGTTCATGCACTCAAAAAAAAAAGCGATACATAACAAATGTGATGTATCGCTTTCAGCCAAAGAGAATTTTATCTAACGGAACATCGCTTTCAAACTCCCCCACGTCCTCTTCACACTCGAGACGTTGTGCGCAACAGTCATGACTTTCGAATAGGTGACGCCGTCTTGAGCAACCATTTTTATTCTATACTGATACACCGAAGCGGTGGTCTTAAAAGCACTCTGGTCGACAAAGTAATAATTGGAGTTGCTCCCTTTGGGCGCCACCGTGGGGTCGAGATCGACCCAGTCCGTTTGACCGCTTGCTTGACGCTCAACAACAAACTGCTGCATCATGGATTCGTCTGTCGTTGCCCATTGAATTGTGACGTCATTTCCATCACTTCGCGCTTCGAGAGATCCATCTCGAATTGTGGCACCTGCAAAAGCCAGGCTTGAAACCACAAACATTAAAAGGCCAACGCGATAGATGTTGTTCAAAAGTTCACTTCCTTCAATTGCCCAAAAGTAGCGAGCCTTTTGTTCAATGTCAACTGGAATTGTGCGGAAGGCGGGACTTGAACCCGCACGCCTTGTGGGCGCCACCCCCTCAAGATGGTGTGTCTGCCAGTTCCACCACTTCCGCTAAAAACAATCGTGACAATCAGATATCGTAAATATACAAAACTCAAGAAACGAAGGCAAGATTATTATTGCGGGATTTTAGGCCTTGACCGGTGTCACGGAAACATGCCGATAAAATCGAGCATCAAGCTGTATGCTCGCTGAGGTCTTTCTCCAGGGCAAGGCGCTTTGATGAATCATCTGAAAAAATCTCAGCTCCATCTTTTGCCGGCTTGATCGTCAGAACCGGTACCGGCGAAAACCGTACTATTTTTTCGGCGACGCTCCCCATCACCATGTGGGTCAACCCTGTCCTGCCATGAGTTGCGATGACGATAAGATCGATATCTTCAGCTCGCGCGTAATCGACAATTTCTCTGTATGGTTGACCATACCGTACACTTTCCACAATCTTCTTTTGATACGGCAGGATCTTTTTGACAAAGTCTCTAATCTCAAGTTCCGGTGCTGCACCGTTGTGATGTTCTTCCTTTGCGACATGCAGGATGTGGAGGTTGGCATTGTACATGACTGCGAACGTTGATGCATATTCGAAGGCCGAAGCCGAACATTCCGAAAAATCGGTGGGAAGCAGGATATTTTTTATGACGTAAATGGCATCCTCCGCTATAGATGAGAATTACGGCGGTAACTTACAACTCCTATGCCAAACGATTCCCAGAAGCTGTCACGAAGAATATCTAACGATTCAGAAAAATTGATTATGCCTTCAGGTTTTGTATTGACTCCATTGTTTCACGGTGTTCCTAGATTTGGAAAAAGGGGGGCCTAAATTTCCACGCTTGGGAAAGGTAACCATGAAAGGGCATCCCGAAAAATGCTGAACGGTAATCCAGAAACAGCGCGAACATCAGTCAACCACAAACGGCTTCCCAACAATTTTGATTTTTTGACCAAGGCCATCGGTTGAAAGAGAAGCTGTTCCAGGCTGCATCCCTCCAACGCCTATTTCAAATTCGCCAGGGTCGACTTCACGTTTAGCTCCCGAATTGATCACTGCAAATTGCTGCGGAGAGATGGTAAATGAAACCGATCGTCTTTCGCCCGCATTGAGATGGACGCGTTTGAAACCTTGCAACGAATGAATCGGAACGCGCGCAGAGGAAGTTAGATTTTTAATGTACAGTTCCACAACTTCTTCTCCTGGAAGTGAACCAGTGTTTTGAACTTCGACGGAAATTCTGGCTGAATCCTGCGTTTGAATCTGCGGCGGGACAATCAAATGACTGTAAGTGAATTTTGTATAGCTCAATCCGTAACCAAATGGAAACAGCGCCTCCCCTTGAAAGTACCGGTACGTCCTTCCTTTCATACTGTATTCATTAAACGGAGGCAATTGATCGACAGACTTGTAAAAGGTGACGGGAATCCTCCCTGCTGGGTTGTAGTCTCCGAAGAGAACATCGGCCAGGGCATTCCCTCCTTCTTCACCGGGATACCAGAGATGCACAATGGCGGAAAGGCTTTCATTTTCCCAATTGACTGCCAACGCGCTGCCGCGCCGTTAACCATCTGAGAGAGCTTCTCTTCCAGCGTCATTCTCGACACAAGGTCGTCGACCCTTTTTTCAACCGGCTGAGTGTAATCCAGATAGGGAGGCGTTGGAGCATCCTTTTGGGCAAAGAGTAGAACTGGCAAAAGAGGGGCGAATAAAAACGACCTTTTGATCAATCGTTTTCCGGAAAAGTTACCCATCATAATTCCTCCGAAAGCTGATAACTACGCCAAGCGGTTCGGTAAAATAATGAATTTCCCTGCTCAATCGCCAATGCCTTTTGCACGCATCACATGATGGCGTTTAGGACGATCCGAAGGGAATGAAAAAGGAAAGGTTTAAGGGGATGGAAGCAATAAGAGGCCGTAAGGTAATTGACCGAACTGATATTCCAAAACAAATGCCGGCCGTCAAAGATCCTTCATTTTTGCCGCTCACACATGACAAATCGCGGGGGGAAATGACAAGATTAAAGAACCACCATGCTGAACATCAATACGAAATCCGGGCGACTTCAATGAGCTCTGCTTTGGGATCGTATTTTTTAAGGAAGTCGACGAACGCTCCATTGTGATACTCCTGATGGGCGGTCTCATACTTCTTCAGCATTTTCCGGATCTTCTCTTCTTGATACATCGACTTGAAGTAATTGAACTTCTCTTCGTCGTCGTAGATTCTGTAGTAGTAGTATTGTTTTTTCTTTGTCATTGCATTCTCCGAACGAGAGTAATTTTTTATTAAAGAATTTTGCCTGCGTGCAGTAGATCGCCAAAGAGTTCGTCCTTGATTCCTTCCGCGTTCTTCCGAGCGTTGGCAAGCGAGGTGACGATATACCTGTTTGCGATGAACACTTTCCTTGGCTCTAACTCGGCTTCACGAAGAACGATATAACCGACGTAGAGACATGCGTACATTTCCACAAGCTCCTTGGCGGCAATTTCCTGGAAGATAACGTCCTTCTTCTCCAGCACATATTGTAAGCTGGACAAGAACAATTGCCGGATTTCTTTAAGGTGGCCGGCAAGCTTTGCCAGCCCCCCTCCGAACTCCTGCTTTTCAAATTTCTCAAACACCTCGCCAAAAATATCGTTCAATACCCCTCCCGAAGCGGCGACAATTTGCAGCTGCGACGTTCCCTCATAGATGTTTGTGATGCGGGCGTCGCGGGCAAGCTGCTCCACGTGGAATTCACGCATATATCCTGTGCCGCCGTGAATCTGAAGAGCATCGTAGGTGATTTTGTTTGCTCCTTCTGCGAGCGTATATTTTGTTACCGGCGTCAACAAGTTGGCGGCTTTTGTGACCTGCTTCAGCCGCTCCATCTCTTCCCTGACCGGCTGTCCTGCCGCTTTCTTTTTCTCCACAAGCTCTTCGAGCTTTTCCTTTTCATCGACGCAAAGAGCCGTGGAATAAAATAACGATCGGTTGCTTTCCAGCATTACTTTCATGTCGATCAGCATGTTGGAAACGACCGGAATTTCCGCGATAGGTTTGCCAAATTGACGGCGTTCTCGGGCGTATTTCAGCGCTTCCTCATACGCCGCTTGCGAGATCCCAAGCGCCTGAGCCGAAACTCCCATGCGCGCTCTGAACATCAGATCCAGCACGTACTTGATGAGACCGAACCTTCGGCTTCCGACAAGCTGTGCCGGCGTATCATTGAATTGAAGCTCGCATGTGGGCGAACCGTGAATGCCCAGCTTGTTCTCGATCCGGCGGATGACGACGGTCGGCCCGCCGTAGCAAACGAACAGACTGAGGCCGCGACCGTCTTTCGTCCCTGCTTCCGATCGGGCCAACACAAGAAGAACCTGGGCATTGCCGTTCGTGATAAAGCGTTTTACACCGCGAAGGAACCATTCCCCCTTCTCGTTCTGGTATGCATGCAGCTTGACCGCTTGAAGATCGGAACCGGCGTCGGGTTCCGTCAACGCCATCGCACCGGTAAATTCTCCGGTGCTGATCCTCGGAAGAAATTCCCTCCTCTGGTCTTCGCTGCCGAATTTTCGGATCGTATCGCCTATATCCTGCAGACCGAAAATGTTCATGAGCGACGCATCAGCGCGAGCCAGAACCTCCACTGACATCATGTACATGGTGAATGGGAAGTTTAATCCCCCGTATTCGCGGGGAAAGATCATTCCCATAAGGTCCGCCTGCGAGAGTTCTTCGATGTTCTCCCTGGTGCCCTCCGCGTATGCCACGTGCCCATCCGCCAGCGTGGCCCCATCCCGATCCACTCCGGCCGCACGCGGAGCGATGTGATTTCCGCTGAGATCGCCAATCACCTCCAGGACCTTTCGGTAGTTCTCCATCGCGTCGTCGTAGTTGACAGGCGCATAGTTGAACTTCCCCGACTGGGCATAGTCGTCTTCAGCAAGCTTCACGATTTCTCTCAGGTCGTGATTGTTGAAATGGAACTGGATATCCGGGTTGTCAAGAAAAAAATTTGGCATCGCTCACTTCAGTTTGCTTTTATAGGCGTCAATGAACCGGGGGATAACTTCCCGCGCGTCCCCAACGATTGAATAATGAGCCACCTCGAAAATGGGAGCGTCCGGGTCCGTATTGACGGCAATAATTTTTTTCGCTTCCTGCATTCCCGCACGGTGCTGGATCGCACCGGAGATCCCGATGGCAAAATAAAGCTTCGGACGGACGGTAACTCCGGTCTGCCCGACCTGCCGCTCATGCGGAATGAATCCCGCGTCGACCGCGGCACGGCTTCCTGCAACTTCCCCTCCGATGGTATGGGCAAGCTCGTGAATAAGCTTAAAGCTTTCTTTTGTCCCCATCCCGTAACCGCCGGCAACGATAATGGCCGCACTTTTGAGATTCACCTTCCGATCCTCGCGATGCTGTTCAACCAATGTCACAAGAGCATCAACTTCATCAGGAACGAACGGTATCTCGACGATCTTTGTCGGATGGGGAACAGACAACGGATGCATTTCCATCACTCCCTCGCGGACAGTGGCCATTTGGGTCCGTGTGTCGGGAGTAATGATCGTGGCAATAATATTGCCGCCGAAGGCTGGTCGGATCTGAAGAAGCAGATCCTTAAATTCTTTCCCCAAGTAATTTACGTTGGAAACCTGAAGGTCGGTGCAGTCAGCCGTCAGGCCGCTCTTCGTGTGGGAGGCAACTCTCGGTGCAATATCTCTGCCGACAACAGACGCGCCGAAAAGAACGACCCTCGGCCTATGCTGATCGACGAGCAGGTTGAGCACGCGACTGTACGGCAACGTCGAATAGTTCTTCAGGCCCGGATGATCGACAAGGTACGCCTCGTCAGCGCCGAAACGGAAACTTTCCACTGCCACCGGTTTTACTTCGCTCCCGACGACAATTGCAATCAGCCTGCCTTTCATAACATCGGCCAGCTTCCGCCCTTTGCTCAATAGTTCAAGGCTCACATCGGACGGTTTTCCGCCGTGCTGCTCTACAAACACCCACACATTGTTATCAAGCTGATCCATTCCGTTATCCAAGAATACGATCTTCGAGAAGTTTATCTATTAAAATATTCATGCCAGCCTTTGAGTTCTCAATTCGTACAGCATCATTGCCGCTTAGCACAACCGATTCCACCGAAAAGACTTTGGTCGGCGATCCTTTAACTCCGCAGCGGGACGCATCGATGTTCAGATCGTCTGCGGTCAGGGTGGGAATAAAGAGCGACCGGCTTTTGTACTCAAACACGAGCTTGTCAATGTACAGAAGCGAATTTCCTTCCGCCATTTTTTCCAGTTCCAGCAGCGACTTTGCTCCTTTGAACGCCATTACCCTTTTTGCGCTGTAAGGGCGCGGTTCCCCCGCATCCTTCAGGACGGTCATCATCACCGGAAGCTTGCAATCAAGAATTTCGTACCCTCCGTCGATCTTTCTACGGACCCGAACACGATGGTCTTTGATCTCGAGAATACGCTCTGCGTAGGTCACCTGCGGCAGGTTGAGCTTCTCGGCTGTCTGTGGACCGACTTGCGCGGTGTCGCCGTCAATCGCCTGACGGCCGGCAAAGACAAAATCGAAAGTTCCGATTTTTTTGATCGCTTCACTGAGCACATAGGATGTTGCGAGCGTGTCCGCGCCGGCGAATTTTCGGTCAGTGATGAGATATGCCTCGTCCGCTCCCATATATAAACATTCTCTCAGCACGTCGGAAGCGCGTGGGGGCCCCATTGTCAAGGCCGTCACTTTGCCGCCGCATTGATCCTTAATTTGAAGGGCAAACTCGAGCGCGACCTTATCCTCGAAATTGAAAATTGCCGGAAGTTTTGCACGGTTGACCGTGCCATCCTCTTTCATCACCTGTCCGGAAATATTTGAAGTATCCGGAACTTGTTTCACGAGGACGATCGAATTATGCATAGGAAAACCGAATCGACTCTTTGCTTTTTATGTGATAGGAAAATTCGAACAAGCCAGTAAGAAAATTTGGCGAAAAGAAAACCCGGTCACCAATAACTCTGCTGAAATCCATACAAGAATTGCGCCGAAAGTTTGCCTATTGGATAAGCAAAAAATATCTGATATTCCTCGGAATTTTGT
Organism: Bacteroidota bacterium; assembly: GCA_035506275.1. Taxonomy (NCBI): domain Bacteria; kingdom Pseudomonadati; phylum Bacteroidota; species Bacteroidota bacterium. The sequence continues at coordinate 133,050 of DATJPT010000014.1, read as the reverse complement.
CAATTTAGGGAATTCCGGAAAACGGAGTCCCAAAACTGACAATGGAAAAGGGATTTTTCTAGGGGGCGAAATTGCGGGAACGCGATTCAGTTACCGGAGGACGAGAAACCTCGTTGTGTGGAATGAAGCAAGAGCTTTTTGTTCCTTACTTTTTATTCATCCTCCCCACGGTAGACGCATCCGGAGGTAGGGGTTTCTTTCACGACAATTTTGGAGAGGGGCGGAAGTAAAGGACGAAGGCGACTCCAAATCCATCGGGCAAGTATTTCACACGTTGGATTCTCCAGACCGGAGATGTCGTTGAGACAATGATGGTCGAGTTGATTGATGACCGGTTCCGCGATTTCTTTTAGATCGCCGAAATCCAGTACCCATCCAACTCTTTCATCTATTTTCCCCGCTACAAAGAGTTGGACGATATAGGAGTGCCCGTGCATGCGCCGACACTTGTGCCCTTCCGGAACATGGGGAAGAAAATGAGCAGCTTCAAACGTAATTTCTTTGAAAATGGTCATTGAATGCCATCCTAAGGTATTCCCAGCAATTTATGGGTCTGCAAGCTAACTCTCCACTGCGGATGCTCCAGACAGTAATTCTGGACCAATTTGGTATTCTCGTCTCTCCGCGGTCCGTCCATCGGCTGGAGATAAAAATGATCGAATTGAAGTTTCTCGTACAATTCGGGATCCGCTCCCGATTGCGGATAAACGAGTTTGAGTTCATTTCCGGATCTCAGCACCAGTTCTGCATCGGCTTTTGGGCTGACGCAGATCCAATCCACGCCGAACGGGGGCATTTTGGTCCCGTTCGTTTCGATAGCAACTTCGAACCCGAATCGATGGAATTCTTCCACAAGCTTATCATCAAGCTGGAGAAGGGGCTCGCCTCCCGTGCACACAAGAAACGGCCGGGACTTGGCCGTCTTTTTCGCCGGCCAATTTGATCTTGCAGTCCGCGCTAGCTCTTCGGCGCTGGGAAAATGACCGCCTCCGAGTCCGTCAACTCCGAAAAACTCTGTGTCGCAAAATTTGCAGACGGCATCGTCTCGATCCTCTTCTCTTCCGCTCCACAGGTTGCATCCTGAAAATCTGCAAAAGACGGCTGCCCGGCCGGTATTGGCCCCTTCCCCCTGCAACGTGTAATAAATTTCCTTCACCGCATATCCCATTGCTGCCGCTCACATCCTGGCAATATATGAAATCGGGTCTTCCAGACCATTTGCAGAAAACCCTTTGAGCCGAAGCAGGCAGGCATCGCATGTTCCGCACGCATCGCCGGCCGGCGAAGGGTCATAGCATGTGCTTGTTAGTGAGTAGTCAACACCCAGCTCGATCCCCTTCTTTATTATCTGCGCTTTCGAAAGTGCAATAAGAGGAGTGTGGATGACAAGTTCCCGGCGGTTCTCAACCCCCGCTTTTGTGGCGAGGTTCGCCATTGCCTGATATGCTTCGATATATTCAGGGCGACAGTCCGGATAGCCGCTGTAATCGAGAGCGTTCACACCAATGAAAATATCGTTGGCCCCTTCCACCTCAGCCCATGCCAGTGCGAATGAAAGAAAGATTGTGTTGCGTGCCGGGACGTAGGTAACGGGTATTTCATGAGACATTTCTGCGAGGCTCCGGTTCTTCGGCACTGTTAATGTGCTCGTCAATGCAGAACCGCCGAATTCCCGCAGGTCGAACTTCGTCACGACGTGCTTTCGGACCTTCTGCGCCGCAGCAATTTTTTGAGCCGCTCTGAGCTCCACTTTATGCCGTTGGCCGTAATCGAACGAGAGTGCAAGGAGATCGAACCCATCGTTTTTTGCGATCGCCAGCGTCGTTGCTGAATCGAGGCCTCCGCTCAATAAAACAACAGCTTTTTTTGATTTCTCACTCATTACGGCGGATTGCTTGCGATTTTACCATAACTTCAATATAATGAGTGTACTGAAAAAAACAGAAAGTTCAAACCAGCATTGTTTGACATTGCTCACGGCAGAGTATTCGGAGAAACCATTGTTAACGGCCGACGGAAAAACATTTGAATTTCTCGACGAATCGCACATTCGTCCCGAGCTTATCGAAACGTTTCCTTTTGATTCACCCGATCAATACATCAAGACCGAGACAGAAGAGTTCTCTGCTGTATGCCCGTTCAGCGGACTTCCGGACATTGCCAAAGTCATCGTGGAATATTATCCCACGGGCGGAAAATGTGTTGAACTGCGCTCGCTGAAGTACTATTTTGTTTCATTCCGGATGGTTGGCATTTTTCAGGAAGGGGCGACAAAGAGAATTTACATCGACCTCAAAAAAGCGCTCGACACGGCCAAGCTTAAAGTGACGACGATTTACAATACGCGAGGGGGATTCGACACAACGTGCGTTGAAGGTGTATTGTAAGAGGAGTATCAACCCAGGTCTAGACAAGCCGCGGCAAAGACCTATCCTTCCAACGCGATCAGCCCATCAAAAATAAAAAACGGATTTAAGGGCATTTTTTTCTCTCCTTAAAATCCGTTTTTCTCTATACGTGAGCGTGGGTGGGCTCGAACCACCGACCCTCTGCTTAAAAGGCAGATGCTCTACCCCTGAGCTACACGCTCGACCTCGTCTCTTATCGCTAAACTGAACAAATATATCGATTTCCCGATCGATAAGCAAGAGACGATCCTGTCCTACTGAATCGAAAGGACGTCAAACGAATCCTCCGTGCAGAACATTGTCGTGGTATTTATTTCCATTGAATATCATATTGTATTCTAAGTACTTAATTTGTACCTTTATCGCGAAAAAATCATTCTCTGCAATCATTCTCCGGAACGCCTCCGATGAAATTCGACCAACTCATTCAGAAGCTCTTGCCCAAGGACGACAAATTTTTTACACTGCTGGAAGAATCCGCCCAGAATCTTGTGAAGGCGGCTGACGTCTTGAAGAAGCTTGCTTACACCAGGAATAAATCCGACGTCGAGGTGCTGATCAACCAGATGCATGACTACGAGCATGATGGGGATACTGTTACGCATAAAATTTTTTCGGAACTGAACTCAACCTTCGTTACACCGCTCGACCGCGAGGATATTCACACCCTTGCTTCGTCCCTCGACGACATTCTGGACCATATGGACGGAAGCACGGGACGGTTTCTCCTCTACAAATTAAAGAGCTGGCCGCCGAAAATGTCTCAACTGGCCGACATCTTGACGCTGTCGATCGGCGAGATCCATCGCGGCGTACGACTGCTTAGGAATATTCAACAATTCGATGAACTCCAGAAAGTATTCCTGAAAGTCAATGAGTACGAAAACGCTGCGGATGCAGTCTTCGAGCTTGCCGTTGCAGAACTCTTCGAAAAAGAAAAAAATCCCATCCAGATCATCAAGCTTAAAGAGATCTACGTCGGGTTAGAAACTGCCACCGATAAATGCGAAGATGTCGCGAACGTGCTCGAAGGCATCGTGATCAAGCACGCCTAACTATCTACTCAATTCGATCTCATGCTCCCCCTCATCATCTGCATCATCCTTGTCGCCCTGGGCTTCGATTTTTTAAACGGCTTCCACGATTCCGCCAATTCGATCGCCACTATTGTCTCCACCAGAGTGCTGACACCGCGCAAAGCTGTCGTGTGGGCAGCCTTTTTCAACTTGGTTGCCGCCTTCCTCTTTGACGTCCGCGTCGCAAAAACCATCGGCGCCGGCCTCGTGAAGCTTGAAACAGTCAACGAATATGTCATCCTCTGCGGACTCTTGGGGGCGATCGTCTGGAACCTCATTACGTGGTATTCCGGCCTTCCCTCGAGCTCTTCTCATGCGCTTATGGGAGGGTACGCCGGCGCAGCCATCGCCAAAGCCGGATTCGGCTCAATTTTATACAGCGGCTGGACCATGACGCTGGTTTTTATTGTTCTGGCTCCGTTGATCGGAATGCTTATCGCTTTCATACTTATGTTCGTTCTGATGTGGGTATTCAATAAAAAATCATCATCACGAATCAATAAGCTCTTTCGAAGGCTTCAGCTCTTGTCGGCGGCACTCTATAGTTTGGGCCATGGCACTAATGATGCTCAAAAGACCATGGGCATCATCACCGGTTTGCTCGTTTCAGCAGGATATCTGGCGACGTTTCATGTTCCCTTTTGGGTGATTATCTGTTCCCACATCGCGATTGCCACGGGAACGCTATTTGGCGGATGGAGAATTGTGAAGACGATGGGTCAAAAAGTGACCAAGCTGAAACCGGCTGACGGCTTTTGCGCCGAAACGGCGGGGGGAATCACTCTGTTAGCGACCGCTTTCGGCGGCATCAGCGTCAGCACTACGCACACGATCACGGGCGCTATCATGGGAGTGGGAGCGACGAAAAGACTGTCTGCTGTACGATGGGGGGTTGCTGGGAGAATTGTTATCGCGTGGGTCCTTACAATACCGCTTTCTGCTGCAGTGTCCGCCGTTACCTACTGGGTCCTTTCCCCCCTGTTCCGGTAAGGTTCATTGCCGAAGAACCGCCAACACTCAAAAACTAAACTCTTCGTTAGCTTTGCGGCGCTGTCTCCGTCGGCTGTTCTGAGGCCATCGGCGACGGAACCTCCCCCTTTTTCTTCCTGTAGATAATGCCCACTGGAATGATTACGCAATAGCCAATAACAAGAAGAATCGGCGCAACGGTCAAAGCCATAACGCCGTCCCATGGATCCATCCCAAGAGCTACATAGCCGAGAATGACAGTCACTACCCCGAAAGCAAGGATTTTATAATTGATTGGATCAAGGGGAAGTATCTCGATCTTTTTAGCCTTCCGCTTAGACTGTTTCTCTTTTTCCTTAATTGCTTTTGGCATGTCGCAGCCTCTTTTATAAGATCTCATGAATAAAAAAGCCCGGCGTTGGGGGGGAACGCCAGGCTCGACCCTTTCTAGGTGCGACGCTCAGGGGAGGAAGCGTCACACAGGTCTGATACAAATATAACGATAAATTTCGAAAAGTCAATGCTAAAAGGAATAAAAAAATATCGTTTGCGTACTCGCTAATTTTCATGAGAGCGGGTTTCCTTCATGCAGAGTTGTGTTCGATATTGTTCGATACGTTTCCTATTCTTCCAGCGACAAATTCTTCCTAAGCCGATCAATGTCATACTGAGATCGGTCGGAGATCTGTTTTACCTCGTTGACAAAAGTAATCTTCCGCGAACACATCTCCGCGTTGACGTGCCGAAGGTGTTGTTCTCCGTGCCAATCGTTGACAACAGAAACCACGAACAACCAACCGAGCATTTCTTCGAAGCATTCCTTATTGTAAAACCATGTATCATGATAGAGATTGACTTTGACGTACTCTCGAACGTCGTAGTCGTCAAAAAGCTTTTCCATCCTCATAAAACGATTGTGTTCATCGGCATCAGTAAGCAGATGTTGATGCCTTACGAGGATCTCCAGGAGGCACACGTCACGCTTGGCCTGCTCGTGATTTCTGCCGAGATTCGAAAACGTTTTTAGCAATACCTTTTCAAGGTTGATCTGCGTGAAAAGGTCGACGGCGGTAACGGTCGGCGTAGCATTCCTTTCCGGCCGGGTCAATGCGGTTCCCACAAGCCATGAAAGGAGCAGCCCGGAGCGAGCCGGCTGCCGCAGCGTTTTGTAAACCTCAGTATTTTTAAATTCCTTTTGCCAGCCTTCGAGGCGCCCTTGAGCTCTTGGTTTTACTGCCGGTTGCAGGTTCTGCCAAAGGGAGGAGAGATTCTCGATGTTCCGCTGAAGATATTCCTTCCCTTTTTTCACGTCATAGTGAGCACCAGTATATTTTTCCGTTTCACGGACAAAAGCAGAAAAGTACCCGAAGATCTCATCAACGGATCCGCGTTTAATTTTCCCTTTGATCGTTGGCAGGCAGTAGGATCTCAATGAGGCGACATTGTCTTCGGAAAGGAGCGCTTTCACCGCATCATGGACCGGCGCCTGGCGCATTTCAACGAGAGATTGGTGAATGCTGTCCACACCAGCGCCGTGAAGCGTGCGCGCTATCGCGCTGTATTCGCCCGCTTCATCATACACCTCCCTGAAATCAAGGAAAGCATGGTATTCAAAAGCCCTCAATTCTGCATACATTCCCTTCTCATGAAGCTCTCTTCCCGAGCGGATATATTCGAGCCCGGACTTGTAATCCTTAAAAATATAGAAATGTTTGTCGTCAGAGTTCAATGCCAGCGCCTGTCCGAGAGACCGGATTTCGCTTCTTTTTTCTCCGCCCGCCGAGGACGACAACTTCATCGATCCGAATTTGATCCACCCTTTGCACTCCCGGTATTTATTATGATAGAAGATCAGCGCTCGTTCGCCGCCGGACATGTTTGAATAAGCAAAAACATTAGGATCGACATGTCCATGCGAATCGTGAAAATCATAGTGTTCAAAATTGGTTACATCGCTGAATAAGTGTCTACGTTTCATGATCGGAAAGAGTTCATGCTCATGCCGTAGAACCAGCCGGTTATCGGGAACTTCGTCGTAGTACGCTCGCTTATACTCCATTCCGTACTTCTCGGTGAACCCCTCAATCTGGCCGTGCCCGAACATCGGAAGCCCCGGGAGCGTCACCATCATCAATGCCACCCCAAAGTACTTATCATCCTTGCCGAATTGAGCAATGGCGGTTTGCTCGTCCGGATTGCTCATAAAATTGACATACCGTTTGAGAATTTCCGGATTATAGGCCAGGGTGTTTTTTATGAGCTGATGGTACTTCTCATTTTCCTCCTTCATGAGCATGTGCATAAATGCGCTGTTGTAGACGCGATGCATTCCGAGCGTCCGTACAAAATATCCCTCCATCAGCCAAAATGCCTCTGCGAGCAGCAGTGTGCTCGGCATGTACTCATTGATCCTGTCGACAACGTCCCTCCAGAACTCGCTCGGGAACAGCCTGTCGAATTCTTCCTTGCTCATTGCGCGGTCAGCGCGTGAAGGGATGTCGCCCCCTGTGCCCGGCTGCGGATACCAGAGACGCTGAAAATGTTTTTTCGTCAGGGTCATGGCGGCGTCGAACCGGATGATTGAAAACTTTTGGGCGACGTGAAAGATCGTCTGGATCACCGCTTCCCTCACGTCGGACCGGAGCAAATCCAACTGAGCCGTATCATTCCACGGCATATTCGTGCCGTCATTACCGTGATACACATATGTGATCTTGCCTGTTCCGTTGTCGATCCGTTGGAAGACAACGGCGGCATCTGTCCTCGACCAGTATCCGTCTTCGACGCGGATCTGAACACCCGGGTTTTCAGAAAGGTCGCCCCCCGTGAACCGGTAATTTGGAAAAGGACAAACGTCGGATTGAATGAAATATTCAGGATGCTCGATCACCCACTTCGAATAAATGCCCATGTGGTTCGGCACCATATCCCCGGCGAGACGAATGCCCCGCTGCCATGCACGGCGACTTAAATTCTGGAAAGCTTCCTCGCCGCCAAGGTCCCATGCAATCTCGTAATCGTACAGTGAATACGCTGACGGCACGGCTTCAGGATTTCCCGTCCACTGTTTGATCTTTCTGGAAGCGTTGCTCCGCTCCCATAGCCCGATCAGCCACAGCCCGGTGAAATTCCACCGCGCCAGCTGATCCAGTTCTTCATCCGGAATCTCATTCAGCCGTGAAATAGAGCGACGATATTTTTTCGAAAGCTGGTCCAGCCATACGTAAGTATTTTTTGCAAGAAGAACGACTTTGGGCATCCAATCCAGGTCAGCGGTGAACCGCTCGGCTTCGAGCGAACCGTACGCATGATGCCCCGGTGAACCGGAGGCATCGTAGGCAGGTACAAACGCAACTCCGCCGCCGCCGAACACTATTTTATTCTCCTCCTGAAGAAGGTCAAGCCCGCCTAAGATTCTGTCCAGAAATTTAGCAGAAAGAAGCATTCCCCACTGTGTCTTGATGTACCCGAGTTGAGCTTCGAGGCTGTCGGGATGAGCGAGCATCGGCGCACGGAGGAGGTCGAAAATGAACTGATGTTCAGGACCGAACGTTTTTTCCGTTTTGAAGAACTGTTCCAGCGCAGTGATCAGCGCAGGATATTTTGTTTTCGCACAAAGAGCTTTATCGGAAAACAATTCATTGAACTTTGCAGCCGCTGGGTTGAAATTCGTCAGATAGAGCAGGATCAATTCTTCAAGAGCGATCTGTCTATTTGCTCTTCCAGCGGTCGTTCCATTTACGTATTCCGCGACCCTGGATTTCTTTTTATAGACATCGAGTGGCGGGAATAAACCAACGAAGGAATCGATCGTCGATTGAACCTCATCTTTGCCGAGATGAGAGACCAGATGGTCTTGAGCGCGGCCGAATACTCCGGGATTGACGGTTTCTTCATAGACTCGGAGGATGTAATGGAAGATCTCATCGATCAACCCCAGGGCGTTCAACTGCCCCGCTTTCACTCCTTGCTCTGGGAATCGGACAAGGTCTCGAGCATCGTTCATCTTCTTTGCGAACACTCTTGCAGCGTGAAAATTCGGAAAGATCACGTTGCCGTTGACCGAAAAGAGCGATTCATCAAACTGGTATTTTTCCCGTACATCCCCGAGGATATGGAATTCACACTGAGGACTATTGCTTCGGGAAACGCGGCACAGAGGCGGAAAAGAGGTGCATCGAATGAGAATTGGAACTACGTTCATGGGAGCGGTACTGAATATTGGCCGGTTGATTGCAACGCTGCGCGTTGAGGCTGCTTCGCACACGTTGATAATACGGATTTTCCCGGCATACTTCAAATCATTCTTTCATAAACTCCAGCTCCAATGTTGCATCGGTGGGTGTGGGACGGCGGGATTTTTTTTGATTGATGTTGAAGCGCTTTTCCAGCTCTTCAAACGAAGAACCGAACGGTTCCAATAGTGTCGCCGCGGCTTTCAGCGTGAATTCGGTATACATCTCGATGTCGTAGCCGTCTTCAAACGCATACAGCGCAATGGGCTTTGCTTTTTCCGGCTTCCGTTTTCCCGATTGGTCGAGAATGATGAACTCGATCGACTCGCCGGCGGAGAGATGGACTCCCATGCTTTCCACGAGCTTCGAGACAACGGCGCTGATGCTGTTGTTTGTATACTCCTCCGCCTCCTTGGTGATATGCCGGCGAAGGACAAGCTCCATCGGATTCGCTTTCCCGCTGCGCAGCATCGAAATATATTCGCCGACGGTCTCAAGCAGCTGCGGGAGCATCGCACGCAGTTCCTCTATTCTTTTTGCCTCCCCCATTTTCTTCAGCATCGCCGTCTGCATCGCCTTGATGAACTTCGGCGTGTCGTGCCGGCGCGATTCAATGCCCCGCATTTTCATCTCGCTCGTTCTGTAGTATCCCACGTAGCGGTTGGCCGTGGTGATCTCCGGGTCCTGCTTCGATGCGGGAAAGAGGATCCAGTTGTAGATCCCCTCGAGCGAGATATCGATGCCGACGCGTTCTGCAATGCTCCGGCAGAGTGATTCGTAATCCGCTTCCGTCGCCCCTTTTTTCTTCAGCCACATGCAGTCGATGATCGCGTGGAGCATCTCGTAGCCGTTGGACTCAGCGACCTCCTTTGCGGCAAGGATCGCATCGCGCGAAAATGCATTGACCGATTCGTGCGCCTCGATCCTTCCGAAGCGGGCGTTCTTATAGCCGAGGTAGCCGAAACAGCTCACGAGCATCCATTTGAGCGCGCTCTGCCTTCCGTCGTACCGGCGAAAAAGGGCTTCGTCCTTTCCTTTGTATTGCCGCTTCATCTTTTTATAGTACGACCGTTTCTTGACGACGGTGCGGAGTGTCGCCGGAATGATCCCTTCCCGTTTCTCGCAGATCGTGTAGTCGAGTTCCGGCACTTTCGTATTTTGACAGCAGCGGCAATTGACCGTTTCCGGCGAGACATTCTTCTCCACCATGATGGTTGGGTACATCGAAACGAAATCGAGCTCGGCGACATCTTCGTGATAGCCGAGCGGCGGGTTGAAGATCAGCCCCCCCCGGTCCGCGAGGAGCAGCGTCGCGGCGGACTTGAACTCTTCCGGCTCCCGTTTTTTCGACGGGATAAGAATGCCGTTCTGGTATGCCCATGAAAGCTGGAGCGACGACATCGACGTGCCGATGCTCGCCCGCCCCTGCCGCTGCGCCGGTATTTGCGTCAGCCGCGCCATCTCGAACAACCCGTCCAATTCGGCTTCGGTCACGGTGAAAGAATTCCTCGCGTCGATATGCCACCGCCCGGCGAGTTCGAACGCGCCGTCCTTATGGACGATCTTTCCGTATTGGAAGAAGCTCGACTCTTTCGTCGTCATATATCCCATCGTCTGATCGCGGTTGAGCAGCAAGGGGACCTTATGACGCTGCGAAAGGACCGTAAGGGCCGGCATCAGAGACGAGTCGCCGTATTCGGTCAGGAGGATGTCGGGGTCGCAGCGATGGAGATGCCAGTTCAACGCCTCCAGCATGTCGACGGGGTTTTCCTGCTCCAGGGCATAGGTGGTGCCGTCATAGGCAAGTTCGATCTGGAAAGTTTTTTGATATTTCGGGGGAACAAAATCGTTCCCGTTGCGAATGGACATGATCGAGAACTCGGGCAGTTCATATTCAAAGTCATCCCTCGAACCGCTGACATGCCACTGTGCCAATTCTCCCCCCTCGCCAATCTCATATTCGCCGAGGGCCAGCGGAAAAAGGTTCGTCTCGAACAAAAATAATTGAGCAACAAGAACATCGGAATTGAAGAATGCGAAATGAGGAAGGAACTGCTCGAAATAGCGGACGGCCTCTTTGAACCGCATCGTATCGTGAACGAACACCTGGATCACGTCCCACATATCCCCCGAGTAGATCTCTCTCCGCACTGCACGTCCCAACGAGACCTGCACCGGGCAGCGCATGCTGAGCGCTGCGAGCCGCCTGGCGTCCGGTTCGTTCACGCGGAGAAAAAACGACGGCCGGTAGGAGCGAAAACAGGAAAACCTTTCCCCGTTCCGTCCGATGAACCAAAGGGTCATGCCTTTGGGCGAAGGATAGAGGTCGAGCAACCAGCCGGTGACCGTGCGGGGCATTGTTCCCTCGTTACCGGCTTTGAAGAGCGGCGGCTTGCTCCTCCAGGTGAAGGATCCGCTCGTGCAGGCGCTTGATCAATTTTCGCTGCTCGACGGCGATCGAAATGGCGATGCTCTCAAACGGGATGGTCCGCATTGCATAAAAGTTCTCGGCCAGATGCAGCTTTGCCGAGCGGAAGATATCGTCAAAAATCTCCCGGTCGTCCTTGCGAAGGCCGTGGCGGTATTTCGACCAGCTCGCTATTTCGTTCTCGATGATGTTCGTGAAGGTTGGAACCGTTCGTCCCATCGTGAAGCGCTCCTTTCTCAAGAAATAGTTCGGGGATATCGCCGTTCATCTGGAGACGGAACACCGTATCCATGCCGGCCTGTAATGTTGAAAATAATTCGTTGCGTTCCTCCGGCAGCACATTCAATTTCCTGCTCACAAGAAGGATAGAAATACCGTTGGCCTTCATTTCCTGGAGCGCGCCGACCACCCGTTGAAGGATCTGCCGGACCTCACGGAGCGGCGCCTGTTGGTCGTAGAACGTATCGAGCAGACCGAAGATCATCGCGGTGCTGGAGTCGATTTTTGCGAGGAATGCCGGAAGCCGGTGCACGATGGCCTGCTCCATCTGATAGCAGGTGAAGCCGCGCGAGATGAAAATGCGATGGAGAAAATCGTCGACATCCAGTTTTCGCTCCCGTGCAAAACGGGAAAGGAAGTGGACGTCGAACCTGTTGCACCCGTCGACCACCGCAACGGACGAACCGTGTACCATGCCGTGTGCCGCCATCCTGAGCGAAAGCAAAAAGATCGGTTTGTCGCCGTAAAGAAGATACGTCTTGCCGGGAGGGACGGCGAAGTGCTGAAGCATCGCCTGATAGGTGACCGGAGAAAGAACTGGTGGATTTTTGATCATCATTTCTCTACCTTTTCTCAATACTCAACAGCAGCCAGTATGTGCGGACGCTACGTTTTTATCGACGGCAAAAAGGTTTTAGCGACATTTGCGCTATTGCAGGATCTGGACCCGAAGAGCGGGGCATTCAAGGAACTGCCGCGGTACAACGCCTCTCCGCTGCAGCGAATGCCCGTTTTTGCCGTCAGAGACGGAACCCTGACCGCTGAACAGATGCGCTGGGGGCTCGTCCCGCATTGGTCGAAAGACGGCAAGGTCGCATTCTCAACGTTCAATGCGAAGGCCGAAACTCTTGACCAGAGCAAACTCTACAGCACCTATTTTAAGGGAAGCCGCTGCCTCATTCCCGCCGACGGTTTCTATGAATGGAAAAAATCCGCGGTAACAAAAGAAGTGCGCGGCGCGGAACGGCAGGTCATCGAAAAACAGCCGATGTGCATCCGCATGAAAGACGAATCGCCTTTCATGTTTGCCGGCCTCTTCTCCGTCTGGAAAGATCCCGAAGGGAAGGAATTTCCTTCCTATACGATCATCACCACCGAGCCCAACGAACTGGTAGGAAAAATTCACGACCGGATGCCGGTCATCCTTCACGAAAAGAATTTTGAAGCGTGGCTCGACAGAGACATGAAGGATACCGCAGCATTCAAAAAATTTCTCTCCCCCTACCCGGCAGCCAAGATGAAAGCCTACCGCGTTTCCACCGTCGTCAGTTCTTCCCGCAATGACGTGCCCGAGTGCATAAAGCCTCTGAAAGAATAAATTCGCCGCTTCACCGTGATACGGCCACCGGGACCTTCTCTTCTGCAAAAAGAGGGAGAAGTACGTTGACCGCCGAGCTGATCCCCTTCAGTTCGGGAAAGGCCCGGATCATTCCCCGAGGCACGGCCACAGGAGGTTTCCGCACACGATGCCGCAGCTGGAAGCCGTTGACAAGGGAGTTTGCCTCCGGGTCGTTATGGAAAACGACAAAAAGAGTATTCGACTCCTCCCTCAACCGTTTCATCCGCTCCAGCAGATCGTCAAGCTCCTTCTCGTTGTAATAATAGTTGTACCGTTCGCCCAGCTCGGGATGATTCCATGCTGCGGTATTTCTTCCCATCATCCGAAAATATGCGACGCCGCCCCATGCCTGCGATGTCAGCGGCATCGAGTTCCACAGCGGCGGTAGATCGACGTTCACAGGGTGCAGGTTGTTCTCCTGTAAAAAATCGCAGAAGGACGGATCATTCCAAGAAGCGTGCCGCACCTCGGTAAACACCCGATGAGGATAAAAGACCCTGCTGAATTGCCCGATGTATTGTTGGCGCTCGGGTGTATAGGCGAATGAATGAGGAAACTGCACTAATATCCCTCCAAGCTTTCCCGCTTCGGCGATAGGCTCGAGAAGACGGCGGACGGAACGGACATCCTCATTCGTTGCATCAAGCGTATGCGTGAATCCGCGGTAGAGCTTTACCGTGAACATGAAGTTCTCGTTCCCTGCAACATCGTCCAGCCAGCGGCGGGCATGGTCGGCGGTAAGAGCCGTATTATAGAAGGTGACATTGATCTCCACGCTGTCGAAGAACTGGCTGTAGAATTCCAGCTTCCGAAAATTCTTCTTCGGTTTCGGCGGATAGAAGTACCGGTGAAACGGCGGCAAATCCCATCCCCCCATCCCCACAAATATCTTTTGCTGCTCCAGCGTGATCATCATAACCTCCTTGCGATATGTAAAATGAAGAAGCCCGGCTCACGGGAACGCCCTCTGTGTTCTCCGTAAAACCGGGCTTGAGTTTCTCAACAACCCTGGTGCTATGTCAAATCAGTTTATCCAAACCCCGCTCTGCTCCTCCCCTGAAAGGGGAGGGACAGGATTTCCCTCTCTCCCAAGGGGAAATCAAGGGGGGTGACAACAGAACATTATATCATCCGCTACTTCTCGCTCCATACGGCAAGTTCATTTCCACTCGGATCAGTAAAATGAAAACGGCGTCCGCCGGGGAAATCGAACGGCGGCTTCGTTATGTTCCCGCCGCTGCGGACAACGGCTTCCTCCGTTTTCATCAGCTCAGTAGCATAAATGACGATGAGCGCCCCGTTCCCGGAAATCTTCGCAGCCTTTGCAAAGCCTCCGCTGATCCGGCCATCCTCAAAACTGACATAATCCGGACCGTAATCGGTGAATTTCCAGCCAAAAACAGCCGTGTAAAAGCTCTTAATCGCCGGAATATCCGTGGCGGAGAATTCGATATAGTCGATACGATGGTTGTTGTTCTGAGACGTCACGGCTGTTTCCTTAGTTGTTGAATGCGAGGAATCCTGGGCATATAATCTCAAATTGAAAAAAATGAAAAGAAAAACTACAACAAATAGCATCGACATCCTGGATGAGTTCATAGCACTATACTCTTTCTAGCTCTAGCATTTCAGGCATCTCATCGTACGTTTTGCCGTTCAGAAGTCTGCCCTTTCACTATTTCTTCCCTTGATTATTTTGCCCTGGATGATTTCGCGGCTATATTTTATTTCTCCACCAGCTTCTTCATCGTCCCCAGCACACCGTCCCAATTCTTGCCCGTGTGCTCCAGCGCCGCCTCGCTGGGAATATTGTCCTGCGTCAGCAAAAGCTCGGTGCTGTTGCCGCGCGGCGTGAGCTCAAACGTCAGAACGGAATAATTTTCAGGAGCATCGGGGAGCGACGAAAAAGAGCTCCAATAATTGTATTGGAAGACTTTCTGTTTTTCAAATTTCAGGATCGTCCCTTTGTCCTCGTATCCTTTCCCTTCCCACGTTCCGGTAAAACGGATGGGACTACCAACTTTCCAATCGGAGATGACCGTGGTTCCGAAGAAGTATTGCTTTATCAACGCCGGAGAAGTCAATGCTTCCCACACCTTCGGCACCGGAGCATCGATGCGCATCGTCTTCCGCAAGATCAGTTGTTTGCCCATGATGATATTCTCCTTACGATTGTACGGTGTTGGCAGACAGTTACCTTAATGAACTTCCCCGAGCGTATAATCGAAATCGTAAAAATGCTTTCCATCAACAATCGTGATGACCAGCGTGCCGGCAAGCCCGGCCAGTTGATTGGTACCGGAATCGGGAACCACGGTCACGCTCAATTGGGCAGCGCCGCGCGTCATCGTACCGCTATGCTGCAGCACAAAACTGCCGCTGCGGCAACGTGCAAGGTTCCATCCACCTGCTCGATCGCAACATACCCCGCCGAGCCTTTGACGCCCGTCCCCGCGCTCAGCATCTCTCCTTTGCTGACCGCTTCGAGGTCGCCATGAAACTGTTTATTGATCGACAATCTTCCCAGCATAGCATTTGCGGATCTGTCTGCCAAGGCCTGAGGGTCGAGTTTCACTTCAAAAGTTCCGGTTGCACGGGACATCATGAGCTCCTACGAGAATTACCAAACATCGACCCCATTAGTCTATTTTCCCCCGGCGGTGTTTTGACCTCAATTTGATTTCCACCTCCCCGGCGATCTTCCCGTTCTGGCGCGGGAAAGCGATCTCCACTGTCCCAAAATGATCGTCCGGAATGCGCACGCTCAGCAGGTCAAGGATCCGCTTAAGATAAAAATTGATCTGGCGTTCTTCTTCTACAGAATATGTCGATGTTGCCATAACCGCCTCGCTTCTCATGACGCTTTCGAATATGCCTTGTATTCATCGGTCAATGCATCGATCTTCTTTTTGTCAAGCGCCCGGATCATGCCGACCACAACGCCGAGCACTTTGAAATTCTCGTCGCTCCTGCTGACGTGAATCGGCTTGTATTTTTTGTTTTCCGGACGGAGCACAATGCCCGCCTCTTCTCTATAATACCGTTTGATGGTCGGCTCCCCTTCTACAGCAGCAACGACAATCTCGCCGTTGCGGGGGTCCTTTTTAGGGTCGACAAACAGGAGGTCGCCGGTAGAAAGCTGCGCGTCCTTCATGCTGTCGCCGCGCACGTAAATGCCGAAGAGATCGTCGGAGGCGGTGATGTAGCGCCGGACCTCGAACGTATCGACCATATTTTCCTGGGAGGCAAACGGATGCCCCGCCGGCGCGCTTCCGTAGATCGGGATGCCGGCCGGCCGTTCATGCAGCAGTTCGATCCCCCGCGACGTGTTCGGAACATAGCGCAGCGCCTTTTTCTTCTCCATCAGAAGAAGATGCATCCGCGCGGCGCTCGGCTGGATCTTCAACTTATCAGAGATGTCCTGCAGCGTCGGCGGATAGCCGTTCTCCTCGATGAACTGTTTCACGAAGTTATAGACCTTTTGCTGGCGGGAAGTGAGATCGACAGACGACATAGTGAAATCCTTTACATAGTATATATATATTTACTATAGTGGAATATATACTATGGGAAGGCATTTGTCAAGTACAAAATGGAAAAAAATCACGCCTCTATCTTTTTTAAGAAGACGGATCGGCGAATCATATTATGTAAACTTCGTTGACAAAGCGGGCAATCGTTCGTATATTGATATGTTTGAAGAGCTTAGAAGGAGCAGAGAGACGGGGCGTGGCTCAGCCTGGCTAGAGCGCTTGGTTCGGGACCAAGAGGTCGGGAGTTCGAATCTCCCCGCCCCGACAATAAAAAAGGGAACATCGCTGTTCCCTTTTTGCGTTCTGGGCGGTTGGAAAAATCTGAAAGGTATGTGGACCGTAGCGGGATCGAACCGCTGACCTCGTGAATGCCATTCACGCGCTCTCCCAGCTGAGCTAACGGCCCATAGGATCATAATACAAAATTATTTCAGTAAAATCAAAACCTCTTCGGCGATCTGAGGAATCTCATCCTCTTTTTCGATGTCGAACCAGCGAATCCGCTCATCCTTTCTGAACCACGTTAACTGGCGTTTTGCAAACCGCCGCGTATTCTGTTTCATCAGTTCAGCCATGCGGTCGATGGCGATCTCTTCTCGCAAGAAGGCAAACGCCTCCTTATAGCCGACCGTCTGAAGTGATTTGAGGCGGTCGTCATAGCCGCGGGAGAGCAGATTTTTCACCTCATCCACAAAACCGGCCGCCAGCATTTTCTCGACCCGCGAATCGATCCGTTCGTACAATCTTTTCCTCTCCCAATGCAATCCGACAAATACCGGGTTGAAGATTTTTTTCTTCTTGTGCTCATCATGATGCTGAGAGATCGGTTTGCCGGTGGCGTAGTAAACTTCGAGCGCCCGGATGATCCGGCGCTGATTCGAGGGAAGCATCCTCGCCGCTGCTTCGGGGTCAACGCGGCGCAATTCCTCAAGTAGGACCTCTGCTCCTTCAGACTCCAGTCTGGCTTCCAAATCATCACGCAGGTCTTCCTTCCGTCCGGGACCTGCGAACAATCCATCGACGAGCGAACGAACATACAATCCTGTGCCGCCGACAACGATCGGGAGTTTTTTTCGCTTTACGATATCGCCGATAATTTTTCTTCCTTCGACGCCGAATTCTCCTGCGCTGAAATGCTGGTCGGGAAGGATCTCGTCGATAAAATAATGCTTTGCCTCCTTCAACTCATCGGCAGAAGGTTTTGCGGTTCCGATGGTGAGATATCGATAAACTTGACGGGAATCTGCGGAAAGGATCTCGGCCGGGGTGCGCTTCGCTATCGTTAAGGCGAGACTGGTTTTTCCCGAACCTGTGGGGCCTACGATGACGAGAATTGTGGGAAGCGGGCTGTTCAGCTCCATCCATTTTTTCCGACGAGAGGGACAAATTTGAAACCGAAGGTTTCCTCGGTCACAAATGCGCTCCCCTCTTTTTTGATCACAAGGACTTTTTGGACCTCACGGTCGCCGACCGGAATGACGAGCCGGCCGCCATCGGCAAGCTGCTGCTTCAATGCATCGGGAACGGTAGGAGCGCCTGCGGTGACGATGATGCCGTCGAACGGAGCGAACTCATTCCAGCCGACCGTGCCGTCCCCTCCTTTCGATGCGACACGGAGATTCAGTTTGTCGAACATCTTCCTGGCCTCTGCCAGCAAGCCGAGATGGCGCTCGATCGTGAAGACTCTGCATCCCATCTTTGCGAGAATGACCGCTTGATACCCCGAGCCGGTGCCGACTTCAAGCACCCTGTCCCCCGGTCTCGCTAAGAGCGCCTGCGTCATAAATGCAACGGTATAGGGCTGGGAGATCGTCTGCTCATTGCCTATCGGCAACGCGCTGTCCTCATAAGCGCGATTGACGAACGGCTGTTCGACAAAAAGATGACGTTCGACTTTTGCCATCGCCGAAAGAACGCTGGGGTCTGTGATCCCCTTCGATTCCAACAGCGAGATCATTTCTTTTCGCTCAATTTCAAATCGTCCCACGCGACATCAAAATATTTATCTAACTTTTAGAAAATTGCGGCCGGCCTAATAGTCCTGAAACAGCACTTTCACAAAATTCAGTGTCGTTGCGAGATGCGTCATGTTGCTTTTCTCTCCGGCATAGACCGTCTCGATAGGAACGAAACCAAAGCGAAATCCGGCCGCGGCCGCTTTAATGATGAACTCTGTTTCCGCTTCAAAACCCTCCCAAGTCAAGCAAACGCGTTGAAGAACCTTTTTGTCAATGAGACGATAGCCCGATTGGCTGTCGGCGATCGCTCGCCCAGTCCTCGCACTCACGAGAAAAGTGGTGATGGTATTCGAAAGGACCCGATGGAATGGCATCTTCTTTTTATCGTGAAGCCGGCTTCCGATAATGACGTCAAACGTATCGGATGCATAGCAATCGATAAATTGCGCGATGAATTCAGGGGGATGTTGAAGGTCGGCATCCAGTGTAATAACGGCATCGAAAGGACTCTGGAGCACAAAGAGAAACCCGGTCTGGAGAGCGGCCCCTTTTCCCCTGTTTGATGAATGGCTCAGTATCCGAACGTGAGCGGCGGCTGAGACCTCAGCCGTTTTGTCCAGTGAGCCATCGTCGACAACGACGATATTTTCGCCAGCGACATGTTTCTTAACCCCGTCGATCACTGCGCCAACGGTCCGCTCCGCATTGAACGCAGGAATGATAACGCCGATTTTCTTCATTGACTCCAATCGTTCAAAGCTACACTTCGTCCTGCACGGCGTGCCAGATGTTCTTCCACGATCGTTCCATCGAAAGAACAAGCCGCTCGCGCAGTTCTTTCCGGAGTTCCTGGGACTTCAAACCCCGCATCAGGACGCCATCCTCCGCAAGAGAAATTGTCCCCGTCTCTTCCGACACGACGACAGAAATGACGTCCGCCTGCTCGGAAATGCCCAGAGCTGCTCGATGACGCATCCCCAGCACGATATCCCCCACTCGTGTCACTGCAGACAAGGGCAGCGTGCACCGCGCGGCTTCGATGGTCCTGTCGCTCACGATCACTGCGCCGTCGTGGAGCGGGGATTTGGGATTGAAGATCGACAGGAGCAATGATCTGCTGACCCGCGCCTGCAGACTGATACCGGATTCGCTCACAGATTTCAAGCCGGTCCCGCGGGCGATGATGATCAGTGCTCCCTGTTTTTTCTTCGAAAGGTCGACAGCTGCGCTGGCAATTTCTTCGATCGATTCATCGACGTCGATGCGCAAAAACATCCGGACGATCCTGTTGCGCGCGATCGTGGAAAGAAGGCGGCGGATCTCCGGCTGGAACAATATGACAAAGGCGATCACCCAAATGTCCGTCAATGCGCGGAACAACCAGCCCATCGCTTTCAGGTTGATGGCCTGTGCGAGAAACGAAAAGCCGATGATCACGACCATTCCTACGAAGATCTGGGCGGCGATCGTCCCCCTCATCACGATGTAGAGCCGGTAAAAGATGAAAGAGACGACGGCGATGTCGAACAGGTCGATGAGGGAAAACGTGATAAATCCGATTTTAAAAAGTTCCATAGAGATGGATTGGACTTTCTAGCGAGCTTCCATGATCGCATCGACAACGACGGCGATACGCTTCATTTCTTTGACGTCGTGCACCCGCACGATATTCGCCCCATAAATAACCGAAGCAGCGACCGCGGCGGCCGTCCCCTCCACGCGTTGGTCCACAGGAAGATTCAGCAGTGTACCGATAAACCCCTTTCGTGACGGCCCGATGACGATCGGGCAGTGCAATTCGGCAAGCCGGTGCAAATTTCTTATGAGAGAAAGATTATGTTCGAGCCTTTTTCCAAAACCGATTCCGGGGTCGACCAAAATATTTTCAACGCCCGCATCGCGCGCCTTTTCGACCGACCGTGAAAGGCTCTCTTTCACTTCTTCAACGACATTTTTATAAACCGGATCGTGCTGCATCGTCTTTGGCGTCCCCTGGATGTGCATCACGATCAACGCGGCGCCGTGCGCAGCGGCAACCGAAGCCATAGCGGCATCATAGTTGAGACCGCTAATGTCGTTCACGATTGCGGCCCCTGCCCTCAGCGCAGCATCCGCCACGGCAGATTTGTACGTGTCGACGGAAATCAGAACATCCGACCGGGAAGAAAGCTCTTCGATCACCGGCACAACTCTTCTGATCTCCTCATCGGCTGTGACTTCTTCTGCCCCTTCGCCGTACGGACCTTTCGGACGCGTCGATTCGCCCCCTACATCAATGATATCAGCGCCGTCTCTGACCATCTGCAAAGCGTGCGCAACGGCCTGCTCTTTGTCGAAGAATTTTCCTCCGTCGGAGAATGAATCGGGGGTGACATTCAACACACCCATGATATGCGTGCGAGAAGAAAGGTCGATCGACTTCTCTCCGCGTCTGAGAATAAACGGTGAATGAAGAATATCAGGGCCTGCTGCGAGCATCGCTCTCGAATTGGATTTCGTCAAAATATATCGAAATGGTGAACGATTAGCAATAAACGAACAACCCTCTCGGTTGAGAGGGTTGCTGTTTATGCTGATGCTTTTTTCTTGTTGGAAAGCATGGCTTTCATTTTTGCCTTCAGCTTTCGCTGGCGCTTCCGGTGCTTCTGGCTGACCCGCAGGCCTTTTTTATTCATATGATGAACATCTCCTTGGTGTGAGTGTTATGGTTCGCTGCATGAGTGATAGAATCCGCACTTGGGGCAGTAGAGCTTGCATTTCCGGCTGTCCAATTGCGTACCGCAATTGACGCAATACTGCCAGTAATGAGGCTCGGCCGCCGGCCGCTTTGCGGGGGACTTGAGAATCGAGATGATCTCCGTGACTTTTTGTCCCTTTTCCATTCTCGATCAAAATAAAAAAATGTCGGCCGGAAATCAAGAAGCAATTTACGATGGAGCGAGGTACCCATCGTTCATCACGATCCGCTCGTATTTTTCGTTCGATGTCAGGAGCGGGAGCATCGATTCGAGGTGCCGGTTCAAAACGCTGAGTCTCTCATTCTCAGATCGAAGCGAAAGGAATTTCTGCCTCTCCCTGAGCTCCAAACCCGCTTTCTGCACCAGGAGGAACGAGATCTTCATGTCGGAAGAGGCTTCGTTGGCCGCGACGACAGTCCCTTTGTAGGCGATCTCGACGAATTTGTTGTACAGTTCTATCGCCCGGCGGCGCATTGAATAATTGATCTTCTCAGCTTTGTCGTCGAAGAACGTCGCCTCTGCGAGGAAGTACGGCGTTCCACCGTCGATCAACTCTCCGAGCGTGTAGCGCCTCCTCCCTTCCACGGCAACATCCAATCGTCCGTCGTCATACTCGCGGAGGACATTCTTCACAATCGCGCTGCAGCCGACCGGTTCGATCTTATCGTTCTCGATAAGATTGATGCCGAATTCAGAATTATTCTCGATACTCTCCCGGATCAATGTTTTGTAACGCTCTTCAAAAATATGAAGAGGCAAGAGCGATCCGGGAAAGAGGACCACTTTGAGCGGAAAAAGCGGGAGATGCCGAGACCGGCCAGTGCTCATAATGTGAAGATGGAAAAAGGGGACGACCTGATTCGTCCCCGGCGTTGTTCATGCATTATTTGGATGCAGCATCGAATCGGTCGGAGACATCGGACCAGTTGACAACATTCCAGAATGCAGCAAGATAATCTGCGCGGCGATTCTGGTATTTTAAGTAATACGCGTGTTCCCAGACATCGCAGCCGAGGATCGGCGTAATGCCGTCGGTCAAAGGATTGTCCTGATTCGCAGTCGAGAGGATCGCAAGTTTCTTGTCCTTGCCGACGACGAGCCATGCCCATCCGGATCCGAATCGGCCGAGTCCCGCTTTGTTGAATTGTTCTTTGAACGCTGCGGTCGATCCAAACGCTGCATTGACCGCAGTGATGAGTTTTCCCGATGTCGGTTCCTTGACGCCGGCTTTGAGCTGCTGCCAGAACATCGTATGGTTGACGTGGCCGCCTCCGTTGTTGCGGACCGCCGTACGGACCGCTTCGGGAAGCGAGTTCAGCGATTTGATCAGCTCTTCGGCCGATTTGTTCTGAAGCTCGGGATTGTTTGACAGTGCATTGTTCAGATTGGTGACGTACGCACCGTGATGTTTATCGTGATGAATTTCCATCGTCTTGGCATCGATGTACGGTTCGAGAGCGTCGAAAGCATACGGAAGTGCGGGTAACGTGTGGGCCATTGCTATTTCTCCTTATGAGAATGGTTAAAATGAAAGAATAATTTTTCGAAATTCTTTGCGGAAAGCGGATTCAATACATATTCAAGGCAAGCTTTGCCTCCTCGGACATCATGCTCGGATCCCATCGCGGCTCCCACACCACATCCACCTGAGCCGACGTTACTCCCTTCACTGCTTCGACTTTTTGCTTCACCTCCGGCGGCAGACTCTGTGCTGCCGGACAAGCCGGAGAAGTCAGCGTCATTTTGACCTGCACTCCGCCGGTCTTATCGACGTCGACATTGTAGATCAACCCCAACTCGTAGATATTGACAGGGATCTCCGGGTCGAAACACGTTTTCAACGCCTGAATGATCTGGTCTTTCATGATCAACAATTCGAACGTATTAAAATCTGAATTTTCCATTTTTTCTCTCGCTCCCGGTCAATTGGCCCCGGTATCTTCGGTCGATACGACAGCGCCGTCCGATCTCAATGCTGAATGGAGAGCGTGCCAGGCAAGGCTTGCGCATTTGATTCGCGCGGGAAATTCCGCAACGCCGGCAAGCGCTCCGAGACATCCAAGCTCATCGAGATCGTCGATCCCTTTGTGGATGTCGCGCGTGACGACGGAGTGGAATTTCTCGAACAACTTCTCTGCCTCCGCCTTTTTTGTTCCCTTCACCGCAGTCGTCATCATGGACGCGGATGCCTTGGAGATTGCACACCCTGATCCCTGGAAACTCACATCTTTGATCACGTCTCCGTCCATTTCCACAAATACGGTAAAATGATCGCCGCAAAGAGGATTGTACCCTTCCGCGTGATTCGTCGCGTGCTCCAGCTTTCCGAAATTTCTCGGGCTCTTGTTATGGTCGAGAATCAATTGCTGGTACAGTTCGTTCAGCTCGCTGCTCATGACCCAAAAATCTCCTTAACGTGCAGAA
Organism: Bacteroidota bacterium; assembly: GCA_035506275.1. Classification (NCBI taxonomy): domain Bacteria; kingdom Pseudomonadati; phylum Bacteroidota; species Bacteroidota bacterium. The sequence goes on along the minus strand of DATJPT010000014.1, from coordinate 109,663 downwards.
GCGCTCCGGCGAGTTTGTCGACTTCTTCCATTGTGTTGTAGAATGCGAACGATGCGCGTGCTGTCGCTGGAATTCCGAACCGTCGCATCACCGGCTGCGTACAATGATGCCCGGTGCGGATAGCGATCCCTTCGCGGTCGACGATCGTTCCTACATCGTGCGCATGAATATTCCCGACAACAAACGAGACAACACTCGATTTCTTCTCCGCCGTCCCGATGATCCGCACGCCTTCTATGGCCGAAATTTTCTCCGTCGCATACGCCAGCAACTCGTGTTCGTACGAGGCGATGTTCTTTAATCCGAGGCCGTGAACATAATCGATGGCAGCGCCCATGGCAATGGTGTCGGCAATATTCGGTGTCCCCGCCTCAAATTTATACGGGAGAGAATTATAGGTCGTTTTCTCAAACGTCACCGAACTGATCATGTCCCCTCCCCCTTGATACGGCGGCATCGCTTCCAGCAAATTCGCTTTCCCGTATACTACGCCGATGCCGGTGGGTCCGCAAATTTTGTGTCCCGAGAAGGCGTAGAAATCACAATCGAGTTCCTGAACATCGACGGCAAGATGCGGAGTCGACTGGGCTCCGTCGATAAGCACGGGAGCGCCGGCCTCGTGCGCGTATTTGATGATCTCTTTCACGGGATTGATCGTGCCGAGCGAATTCGAAAGATAGACAACTGAGACAAATTTGGTATTCTTGTTCAACAATCTTTTGTACTCATCCATCAGCAGCTCGCCGCTGTCGTTCATCGGGATCACCCGAAGCACAGCTCCTGTCTGCTCGCACAACAGCTGCCACGGAACGATGTTTGAATGATGTTCCATCGCGGAGACGATGATCTCATCGCCGGCCTTGATAAATTTCCGTCCATAGCTTTGGGCGACAAGGTTAATTCCTTCGGTCGTCCCGCGGACGAAAATGATCTCTCGTGAATCTGAAGCGTTCAAAAAAAGCTTCACTTTTCCGCGGGCTTTTTCATACTCGTACGTTGCAAGCTCGCTCAGCGCGTGAACGCCGCGGTGAATGTTCGCATTCTGCGACGCATAGTATTTTGTCAAGGCATCGACAACGACCTGCGGCTTCTGGCTGGTAGCAGCGTTGTCGAGATAGACCAAGGGCTTGCCGTGAACTTTCTGAGCGAGAATAGGAAAGTCTTCTCTCACCCGGGCCACGTCAAACGACGTTTCGGCGCCGGTTCCCTTCTCTTTCGTCAGAATTTCTGTCGATGGCTTCATAACGATTTCGTTTCGGAATGTACAATCTCCGGTAGAGATGTCTTCACTACTTTTTCCTGCAGTCGTTCAATCACGAGCGCATCCACATGTTTCCGCAGCGCTTCGTTGTTGATATAGTTGGTTGCTTCGCCGGCAAAACCGACCGTGAGCAGTGCTTTTCCCGCTTCTTCGCTGATGCCGCGGCTCTTCACATAAAAGAGAGAAGGCGCATCCAGGCCCCCGACCGTTGCGCCATGGGTGCATTTCACATCATCGGCGAATATTTCGAGCTGAGGTTTCGTGTCGACGGTCGCCGTGTCGGAAAGAAGCAGGTTCTTGTTCGTCTGCTTGGAATCGGTTTTCTGCGCTTCCTTCCGCACCAAAATTTTTCCGTTGAAGACAGAACGGGAGTTGCCGGTGATGATCCCCTTAAAGATCTCCCGGCTCGAGCAGTTCGGCTTCGTATGATCGATGAAGGTGTGATGGTCGATGAGCTGGTCGCCGGAGGGAAGATAAAGGCCGTCCAGCATCGTCTCGCAATCCTCGCCGTCAATGGCGATGTTGATATCATTGCGTGCGATCGCTGCGCCAAGCGCGAGGCTGAACACCGTGAATCTGCTCCGGTTCTCCTGTCGGGCCTGCATCGCCCCGACATGGAATGCTTTGTCGCTTTCGTTTTGAATTTTTACAAAATCTACTGCCGCCCCATTTCCGATAAGAACTTCAGTGACGTTGTTTGTGAAATAGACGTCGCTGGACAACGAAACATAGCTTTCAACAAAGGTCGCCGCCGAACGAGGCCCGGCAATGATGAGATTCCGGGGATAAGCGACGGAATGATCTGGATCGAGAGAAACAGATATAAAGAGCAATTGAATCGGCGCCCCGGCATTGGCTCCTTCATGGACGTAAACGAACGCACCATCATGGATGAATGCGGTGTTCAAAGCGGCAAAAGGATGACCCTGGATCGGGAAATGCTTGCCAAGATAACGCTGGACGATGGCGTCATGTGTCGAAAAAGAATCGGCCAATCCCCCGGCAATAACTTCTTTCGGCAAGCCGGACGTGTCCGAGAGCTCTTTGCTGAAATGGCCGTTGATGAAAACAAGGATTGACTTTGAACACTCGGGCAAAATATGCCGGTCGATCTTTCGGCGGCTCACATTCGGCAATGAAGATCGCAATGCATGGCGGAAATGCGTCTTGGTCAGCGGAAGAATATTCGTGAAGCGCCAGTCTTCCTGATGGATTGTCGGAAAACCAAGCTCGGAAAATTTTCCGATCGCGGCATGGCGAATTGGCTTGAGCCATTCCGGATCATGTCCGGCACCGTTGTGGTCAAACGACAGAAAGTCTGACAGATACCGTTGGATCTCTTGCGATGTTTGCATTGCTTCCTTGTTCTTTGTTGAATCAGCCTGCAACGGATTCTGCTTCTTCTTTCACCGTATCGTAACCGTTCGCTTCCAGCTCCAGCGCGAGTTCTTTACCCCCCGATTTTACGATCCGTCCATTCACCAGCACATGTACAAAATCGGGTACGATATAGTTCAGCAATCGCTGATAATGGGTGACGACGATGACTGCATTGTCCGGCCGTTTCAGTTTGTTCACTCCGCCGGCGACAATTTTCAGCGCATCGATGTCCAGTCCTGAATCGGTCTCGTCGAGAATCGCGAGCTTCGGTTCGAGCACTGCCATCTGCAAGATCTCGTTTCTCTTCTTCTCGCCGCCGGAAAACCCCTCGTTCACCGGCCGATTAATGAAACTGGCATCCATCTCGACGAATTTCATTTTCTCCTTCAGCAGCTTAAGAAATTGTATCGCATCGAGGGTTTCCAGCCCTTTGTGCTTCCGGATCTCGTTGAGTCCTGCCTTCAAAAAATAGCTGTTGCTGACGCCGGGAATTTCCACCGGGTACTGAAACGCAAGAAAAACTCCCTCCTGCGCGCGGATTTCAGGATCCATGTCCAAAAGGTCTTTGCCGTCATACATGACCGAGCCCCCTGTGACCTCATAGGACGGATGTCCAGCGAGTACTTGCGCCAACGTGCTTTTGCCGGAACCGTTCGGTCCCATCACAGCGTGCACCTCCCCGGCATTCACGGTGAGATTGATCCCCTTTAAAATTTCTTTACCTGCAACATTCGCTCGAAGATCTCTTATTTCCAGCATTGGTTCTCTATGGATAAGGTTTTAGTTCTTGATCGTTAGCTGTTGATTGTTCACTGTCGATTGTTACCCAACGCTTCCTTCCAAACTTATGCCGAGCAGTTTTTGCGCTTCGACGGCGAATTCCATTGGAAGGTTCTTGAAGACCTCTTTCGCAAATCCGTTGACGATCATCGAGATCGCATTTTCAGTATCGATGCCGCGCTGTTTGCAGTAGAAAAGCTGGTCCTCGCCGATCTTCGACGTTGATGCTTCATGTTCCACGCTCGACGTCGTGTTGCGCACTTCGATGTATGGAAACGTGTTCGCGCTGCACCTGTCTCCGATCAACATCGAATCGCACTGGGTATAATTTCTGGCATTTGTTGCGTTCGGCAGAACCTTGACAGAGCCGCGGTAGGTGTTTCCGCCAAATCCCGCAGAAATGCCCTTCGAGATGATCGTGCTCTTCGTATTTTTCCCGATATGGGTCATCTTCGTGCCGGTATCCGCAACCTGGCGATTGTTGACCACGGCAACCGAATAAAATTCTCCGACTGAATTGTCCCCCTGCAGGATGACGCTTGGATACTTCCACGTGATCGCGGAGCCGGTTTCAACCTGCGTCCAGGAGATCTTCGAATTCTTTCCCAGGCACTTCCCGCGCTTCGTGACAAAATTATAGATGCCCCCTTTTCCCTCTTTATCGCCGGCATACCAATTCTGCACAGTCGAATACTTGATCTCGGCGTTGTCCAGAGCGACCAACTCGACGACCGCGGCATGAAGCTGGTTCGTATCACGGATCGGCGCGGTGCAGCCTTCAAGATAGCTGACGCTCGCCCCTTCTTCTGCAACGATAAGCGTCCGTTCGAACTGCCCCGTTTCTGCCGTGTTGATCCTGAAATACGTCGAAAGCTCCATCGGACAACGGACGCCTTTCGGGATGAAACAGAACGAACCGTCGCTAAAGACCGCCGAATTCAGCGTCGCAAAAAAATTGTCGGTATACGGAACGACGGAGCCGAGGTATTTTTTCACCAGGTCAGGATGCTCCCGCAGCGCTTCCGAAAACGAACAGAAAATAATTCCAAGCTCGCCTAATTTTTCTTTGAAGGTGGTTGCCACGGACACACTGTCGAAGATCGCGTCGACCGCTACGCCGCTCATCCGCTTCTGCTCGGTGATCGAGATCCCTAGTTTTTCGTATGTTGCCAAAATCTCCTTGTCGACTTCATCGAGGCTGTTCAGTTTCGCCTTCTTCTTCGGCGCGGCATAATAAATGATGCCCTGATAATCGATCGGCGGATACTCAAAATTCTGCCAATGCGGCTCCTCCTTTAACGTCAGCCAATGACGAAACGCCTTCAAACGCCATTCGAGCATGAACTCGGGCTCATCCTTTTTCTGCGAGATCAAGCGGATGATTTCTTCATTCAGCCCCTTCGGAATAGCGTCGGTCTCGACATCCGTGACGAAGCCGTACTTGTATTCCTTGTTGACAAGGGTCTCCATCGATTCTTGCATCAGAACTCCACGATAAAATTACACTCTTTCAAATTATACTCCGAATGAACTGCCGCACCCGCAGGTTTTGGTCGCCTGAGGATTGTTGAACACGAATCCGCGGCCGTTCAGTCCGTCGGTAAAATCCAGCACCGTTCCCGAAAGATAGAACATGCTCTTTTGATCCACGAATACCTTGATGCCGTGGAGTTCGAGCACGTTGTCCTTTTCGTTCGCCTTTTCATCGAATGCGAGCACGTACGTGAGGCCGGAACATCCGCCCCCTTTGACGCCGAGGCGCAAGCCGTGCGATTCGGGGATACCGTTCGACGCCTTGATGTTTTTCACTTCTGCTGCCGCTTTTTCCGTCAACTGGATCTCATCCGGAATCATCGTCTGCGGCTGAGGACCCTGCGCTGTGAGCACTTCAGACATTGTTGCTTCTCCTTGTGATGGTAAATTTTAAGTGTGATCGCCGGTGCTATGATGCTTTTTTAGCCGTAAACTCAGGGTACAACAGCACCCATCCCTGCTGGTTGACTTTCTTGAAGATATTTTGTCTTTCAAAATGTTGAGCAACTTCCCGGGCAACGTGCTCCGCATCCCCGTAACCGATCTTCAGATGTCTCTGCTCGAAAAAACTGATGATGCCGTAATGCAGGTCCCGGAAAAAGAAGTTCGAAAGATGATACAACGGGAATTTTGCCTTCAGAAAATGAAGGAATTCAACCTGATTGTTGATGATCGTCGATGATTTTTTCATTGTCGATGTTCTCTTCGATGCTAATGTACGGAGGCTGAAACTGCTGCCCCCTTCGTATGTTTGATCATTTGATACTGCGGCGACGTTTCGCGCAATCGATGCAGAGCCTCAATGATTTTTCCTCCCGCATAGTCGACTTCTTCTTCGGTATTGAACCTTCCGAGGCCGATGCGAACCGTGCATTGGGCCGCTTCATCCGTAAGCCCGATCGCAGACAAGACATGCGAGACTCTTGCTTTCTCGTGGTCGGCGGATGAACATGCTGAACCGGAAGAAATGGCAACATCATTTTTCAACGCGACGATCAAATCATCGGCATGCACATACGGAAAAGTGATGTTCAGATTATTCGGCAACCGTTCCGTTGGATGACCGTTTCGATGCGAATCTCCGGCGGCAAGTAATCGCTTTTCCAACAGATCGCGAAGCCCAGCGATCCGCACGGAATCGGCGTCATGCCCCTGGCCGGCAAGCTGAGCGGCTTTTCCGAAGCCGACAATCGACGGAACATTCAATGTGCCCGAACGCATACCGTGTTCATGTCCTCCGCCATCCATTTGCTGAACAAGTCTCACTCGGGGATTTTTGCCTCGCACGTACAGCGCTCCGATCCCTTTCGGACCGTAAATCTTATGGGCGCTGATGGACATACTGTGCACGTTCAACGCTTTGACATCCAACGGAATGTTACCAAAACATTGTGTCGCGTCAGTGTGGAGAAGAACACCGCGCTCGAGACAGATCTTGCCGATCTCCATCAACGGAGCGATGGTGCCGATCTCGTTGTTGGCCATCATCACCGAGACGAGGATCGTTTCGCCGCTCAGGGCATCACGAAGCGCCTCAGGGGAAACAGTTCCACACTCATCGACGTCCAAGTACGTAACGCGAAATCCGACCAGCTCCAGTGCAGAGCAGACATCGAGCACTGATCGATGCTCGGTCTTGGCCGTGATGAGATGCCTTCCTTTCGTTGAATACGCCTCGGCGATGCCTTTCAACGCAAGATTGTTCGATTCAGTCGCGCCGCTCGTAAAGACGATTTCTTTTGCATCCGCATTGATGTGACCGGCGATCAGCTTCCGTGCATTTTCCACCGCCTCCTCCGCGATCCAGCCGAAACGATGCTGACGGCTCGCAGCATTGCCGAAGTGTTCCGTAAAGAACGGAAGCATTGCTTCGACGACCCGGGGATCGACCGGCGTCGTTGCGTGATTGTCCATGTAAATCGGAAGCTTCATCGTCAGACGATCTCGGATAATTTCATCGTCTTGAAAACCTGGTCGATGTTTGACTGAATTTTCCCGAGCGGATTTTTGATCGTACAATTATCATAGATGGAGCAGCTGTCGGGACTTTCTGCGATACATTGGGTGATTGCCGGCAATTGATCTTCGATCGCGCCAATGATGGACGAGATCGAAAGTTCGTTCGCCCCTTTCGCTAAGGTATACCCGCCATACACTCCCTGGTGCGAAATTATCAGCCCTCGTTTTGCGAGCCGCTGCATCACCTTTGCCAGCAACTCGTACGGAATCTTGTATTTGTCGGCGATCTCCTTCGCGGTCGTAATTCTTCCCGACTCTGCGGCTGCAATGTGCCTGATGGCAATCAGCCCGTATTCGACCCTTTTTGAGAGCTTTAACACTAACTATACCCGACTGATTATGTCTTATTTCGGTGCAAAAAAAAACGCTGATCTGCCTTGAGATATCTAACAACTATCCTTGAGATTTGGTTTCCAACGCTCAATGACATTATGAAAATAAACAAAAGCCGGAAAAATGTCAATAACGCCCCCCTTGACTTCATACTTTTTTTTTCAAACACACTCTTTGAATTGACAAATATGAACGTGGCGGAAGTCGATTCTTCACTGAATCAAAACCCAGAAAATATTATCGAGTACGCTAATTGAGCCACTGCTGCCGTGCTTTCTTCGGAGGATCGCTAATGAATAGACTTATTGACTTGAGTTCCATTTTTGGGTAAGTTGAAACGTGATTTTTTGCAATTTCACCAATCAGAAAGGGGCAAAAAGTCGAATTCGAGTAGAATTACGCCCTTAACTGACTGGCACTACTTTTGACTAAATAAGGGCAAATTCAATTATTTTTTTGAATGAAAGATCTTCCAATGGCAACAAATATCAAGATAGAAGACATTCTCAACGACCTTAAGCTTGAAAAGAACGATCAAGATGGGATCAACGCAGTTGCCGTTATCGGCTTCGGGGTGATGGGACAGGGCATCGCGCAAACAATCGCATCGCACGGAATCGAAGTCGTCGCGATCGAGAAGAACCAGAAGCAGCTTGATACAATGACCAATCTCCTGAAAGAGAGCATGGACCGGGAGATCCAGCGCTGGACGATGACCAAAAGCGAAAAGAATTCCACCCTTTCCCGAATTCACGGTTCGGTCGATTTCAAGACTGCGACTCAGTGCAATATCATTATCGAGGCGGTCGACGAGAATTTTGAATTGAAGAAAAAAATCTTTTCCGAGTTTGATACTCTATGCGACCCCGAAACGATTTTTATTTCCAACACCTCGACGCTCTCCCTTTCAAAACTCGCGGCCGTCACAAAACGTCCTGACAAAGTGATCGGGATGCATTTTCTTAATCCGGTTCCCAAAGTGCCCCTCGTGGAATTGGTGCGGGGGCTCAAAACCTCAGACAAAACATTCGAGATTATGAGGACATTTGCCGAGCGCATCGGAAAGACCGTCGTCGAAGTTTTCGAATACCCCGGCTTCGTGACGACCCGCATTATCGTTCCGCTGCTGAATGAAGCGATGCACGCGCTGATGGAAGGCGTCGCGACCGCCGACGGCATCGACACGGCAATGAAGCTTGGCTACAACTTTCAATACGGACCGCTCGAATTGGCCGACATGATGGGATTGGACGAGGTCCTCGCGTGGATGGAATCGCTCTTCCACGAATTGGGCGAAGCAAAATACCGCCCGTGCCCGCTTCTCCGCCGGATGGTGCGTGAAGGAAAGCTGGGGAGAAAAAGCGGCGAAGGATTCTTTAAGTACAACGACCAGGCAAAACGAACTTCCTGATATTCCATTACACCCGAAACGAATCTGACATCATGAACATTCTCATCATCAACTGCGGAAGCTCCTCCGTCAAGTATCAACTGATAGAAATTGAAAGCCGCCAGGCGCTGGCGAAAGGGATCGTCGACCGCATCGGCATGAACGGCGCTGTCCTGACCAACCTCCGTTCCGACGGCGACGAAATAAAAATCACCGGCGAAATTCTCGATCACACGGCAGCCATCGAGTACATTCTCGCCGTGCTCCTCAGCAAAAATCACGGCGTCCTGACCGACAAAGGCCAGATCAACGCCGTCGGCCACCGCGTCGTGCACGGCGGGGAGGCGTTCAGCGCTTCCGTGCTGATCACGGAGGACGTCATCAAGCGGATTCGCGATAACATCGACATTGCGCCGCTGCATAATCCGCACAATCTCCGCGGCATCAACGCATGCCAGGTTCATCTGCCGAACGTGCCGCAGGTAGCAGTGTTCGACACCGCATTCCATCAGAAAATGCCGCCGCATGCATATCTCTACGGCATCCCCTATTCCCTCTACACTCAACACAAAATCCGACGTTACGGATTTCACGGCACGAGCCACTCCTTCGTCTCTCAACGCGCCGCGGAACTGATGCGGGCGGAGTACAAATCGCTGAAGCTCATCACCTGCCACCTGGGAAACGGCTGCAGCATGGCGGCCGTTGACAAGGGTGTTTCGGTGGACACATCGATGGGGTTGACCCCGCTCGAAGGATTGTTGATGGGAACGCGCAGCGGAGACATCGATCCGTACATTATTCTTCACATCATGTCCAAAGAAGGGCTCAATTATTCTGAGGCAAACACGCTTCTCAACAAACACAGCGGACTGATGGGGATATCGGGAGTGAGCAGCGACATGCGCGAAATTATTTCTGAGATGCGGGAGGGGAATAAAAAAGCGCAGTATGCATTCGACGTCTTTACGTACCGGATAAAAAAATATATCGGCGCATATATGGCGGCGATGGGAGGCGCCGATGCGGTCGTCTTCACGGGAGGGATCGGCGAGAACAGCCCTGACGTACGAAAAGCGTGTTGCGATAATCTGAAATTTCTCGGTATCGAGTTGAATCAGGAAAGCAACAGTTCAAAAGAGAAAGAGAAAGCGATCCACTCTGCCTCCTCGCGCGTCAAGGTGTACGTCGTTCCCACAAACGAGGAACTGATGATCGCGCTCGACACTGCAAAGATTTGCGGGGAATTGAAGCCTTCGTAAAGCAAGGTCAACGCCGCTAGGGAGAAAAGACATTATTTCGGGGGATGTTTGAGGGCAATATTTCCGCGTGTCGCATCGACGAGAGTCTCGCCGAGCGATTTCTCCGAGCTTTTCCTGACCGACACACGAAGCGTCACATCGTCATCGTAGATCGTATCGATAATTTTTGCTTTCAGATGGGAGAGCGCGTTCATGACCTTGCTCGTTTCATCATAGGGAAAAGTCATTTCCAACTCCTCCGTGACCAATTTTTGGATCACCTCAGCCCCTGATAATGCCTGACCGGCCGATTCGAAGTAGGCCCGGCCGAGCCCGCCGGTGCCCAACTTTGTCCCGCCGAAGTACCGAGTAACTACCACTAAGATGTCCGAGAGGTTTCTTGATTGAATTGCGGCGAGAATTTTGACGCCTCCGGTTCCCGACGGCTCCCCATCGTCGGAATACCGAAACTCTTTCCCTTCGCTCCCTAAAGCATAGGCAAAACAATGATGGGTCGCATCGAAGTATTCCTTGCGGACCTTTGCAAGAGAGGCCTCTGCCTGGGATTGACCTTCGACCGGGAAAGCGCCAGCGATGAACTTTGAGCCTTCAACCTTCATCACCGCCGTTGAGGCGGATTTGATGGATCTGTACTCATCCGCCATTATATGCGTCCCGCAAATGAGTAGGCAAATGTCAAACGAATGGTCACATCATCAACCAGCGCCGGTCCCGGCGCAGGGCTGACCTTGTACATGCGATGAGTGTAAAGCGCGTTGGGAATGACGTGAACATCCTGGAGCGGAGAATAATCAACCCCGAGTAGCGAGAAGAACTCGCGGACTCCAATAGTCTTCTGCGAAGCATTTGCGTCGAAATAATCCCCGCGCAAAACGCCTCTGACATTTTCCACAATTTGAAAAGAGGCGTAAGCGGACCCTCCCGCCAACGTCGAGTCCGCCACAGGAACGATATTGACAGCACCGTTGTGCACCGTGCGATAAAAGCCCTCTACACCGGCGGAGACAGACGGCACCTGGTATCCAAGGAGAACCTTTCCAGTGAACTTCGATTCGGCATTTGCGGCATTTTCGAAATCGGCGTACAACTCGCCGATGCTGTTCTTCATCGGCGTACCGTAGCATTCCCCGTAAATTTTTTTAAGCTTGTCATTTTCGAGCTTGACGCCCTGGCCGTTGGCGATCAAGACGGCATATCCCGAGGTTCCGTCTTGTGCAAGCTTCCCCCTCACACCGATGCCCATGTCGTCAATCGCCACCAGGCCATTCCGGTCGAGGATGACTTTTTCAAGGGATCGGTATCCCCATAGTTTCTCCGCAAGCCCGATCGAAGGGGTCGCGGAAAGTCCAAAGTACATGCTCGAAAGAGGGAGAAGGTTTTTCCATTCCAAATAGATCTCTTGTGCAGTGAAATCCATCGCTCCCGATTTCGCCGTGTCGCCATTATCTGCCGACAACAGAACGCGCGCTGAAAAGTGCTCGGAAATATCCTGATCGTATCCAAGATAGATCCGGCGGAATACAAATGCGTTTGCCCCCTTTTGGGCAGGGTCGTTTGACTGCGCAGCATAGGCATAGTCGGCAAATGTCTGCCCCCAGATCACGCCTTCATTCGAGTTCTGCGATGGAGCGCTTTGAGGCGCCGCCTTCTTATCATCTCGCTTTGCCTGTGAAAATGTCAGGGATGCGAAGACAACAAGGATCAGTGAGAGTATCAGAGTTTTCATTATTTCTCCTCAAGTCGGCAGGTCTACGGTCAAAGTAATCAAATAGTATCATCCTTGCAATGGTGCAGGACAAAACAATCAGGTGAGGGGCGGCGAGTGCCGAATTGCGAATGACATCAGCGAAATCGCTCCGCAAGAGTTTCAGAACATTGACACTCGCAGTCGTCGTACGTTCTTCCTCGCAAAAACGTAACGTCTCCGTTACATCTTATTCTTGAAATTCAAACGAATTAACCGTAGGTTGTGTATTGAAAGGACACTCTCATGAAGATCGGAATCACGTGTTACCCTACGTACGGGGGAAGCGGAGTCGTCGCAACCGAACTAGGCAAGGGTCTTGCAAAACGCGGGCATCAGATTCATTTTATCAGCTACGCGATGCCGATGCGGCTCGACGGATTCGTGAACAACATCTTTTATCACGAAGTCGAGATGGCGACGTACCCGCTGTTCGAATTCCCCCTGTACACTCCGGCGCTGGCCAGCAAAATGGTGGAAGTGGCAAAGTTTGAGAAACTCGATCTCATCCATGCGCATTATGCCATTCCGCATGCGACCAGCGCGTTCATCGCAAAGCAAATTCTCAACGACGAACATTTTCGCATCGTGACGACGCTGCACGGAACGGACATCACGCTGATCGGGCTTGAACCGAGCTTCCTTTCGGTGATGAAATTCAGCATCGAAAAAAGCGACGGCGTGACCGCGGTCTCCCGCTTCCTCAAAGAAAAGACGATCACAAATTATGGGATCAACAAAGAGATCGAGGTCATTCCGAACTTTGTCGACACCAAAAGTTTTACAAGAAAGCCCGATGCAAATCTTCGGGGGGCGATTGCGCCGAACGGCGAGAAAATTCTCATCCACACCTCGAATTTCCGCGTCGTTAAACGTGTCGCGGATGTTATCAAGATCTTCAATCTCGTCGTAAAAAAAGTCCCGTCAAAGCTGGTCCTCGTCGGCGACGGACCGGACAGGTCGAACTGCGAGAATCTCTGCCGCGAATTGCAGCTTGAGGAGCACGTGAAGTTCATGGGCAAGCAGGCGGAACTCGTTCAGCTCCTTTCATCCGCCGATCTTTTTCTGATGCCGAGCCAGTCAGAGAGCTTTGGCCTGTCGGCACTCGAAGCGATGGCATGCGAAGTACCTGTGGTCTCGTCAAGTGTCGGGGGCCTGCCGGAACTCGTGGTGCATGGCGAGACCGGATACATCGCTGAAATCGGCGATGTCGAGCGGATGGCGCGGTATGCTGTAGAGCTGCTGACGAACAACTCGCGGTGGGAAATGTTCGCAAAAGCCGGAAGAAAACGCGCCGTCGAAAATTTCGACATCGACCAAATTGTGGGGATTTACGAACGCCATTATGAAAAGATCCTCGATGCAAAACCGGCTTCCGCGGTGTAAGCCGGTCAACTCTCCCCGCGCTCTCAGCGCCTGAAGAAGATCACATAACAGAATCGGATCACAAACGGCAAACCATAGAAGAACGCCTGTGAGAGCATTGGCGTGAGCAGGCTCCTCGTCCTGTAGAACACAATTCCCCCGTATAACCCTATCAGCGATGCCAGAAGATATTCGATGACATGCCCGCCATACACCGGTACGTTGGTCCGGCAGGCGGCGAACACAGCAGTTGTAAAGAAAAGCACCACGGGAATTTCCATCGAGCCGATCACGATCTTTTCCCGCCAATATTTCAGCAGCAGTGTTTGAAACAAGCCGTGGAACAGAATTTCATCGGCAACTGCCGTCGCCATCCATTGAAAAAGAATCCAGACGATCATGTCGGCCTTCCCCAGTCGAAGATAATAGTCCGGAATTGTTCCCCATAAAATAAGCGGCAGGACAACCAAGCCGAAAACGACCACCAAAGCAACCGCATAAAATTTTAAGAGAATGGACATCGACAACCGTATCTCCGATGAGTTGATTCCGTAACTCCACAGGTGGCCGCGAGATAGGATCGTGATCGCCAGCATCCCGATGCCGAACTGCCAGACCTGGTGTTCAAAAAGCCAGGCCAGCGGGGCCGATAATGATGTCGGAAGCGGAAGGAGATGACTCAAGAAGTGAAATGAAGAGGCCCATTCAATAAGGGCAAATGAGCCGACAACTGCGGCGAGCGACGCTAATTTAGGAAGGATAAACGCCGAACGAGTTTGGTCAGGGTCTGGAGTCATGGACCTGCTTTTGCATTTCGTGCCCGAAAAAATTACTTTTGCTAACGATGAAGGACATCTCTGCCCGGCTTATAGAGGAATTACTGGATCACTTTACGTCGGAGAAGTACACGATCATCGGCGCTAAAGGAGTCGCCGGATACCGATCTCCCGACGAACTGCATAACGACGGATACGGCGATCAGAAAAACAAGCGCCCCGATGTTTTTGCCTTCGATGAACTCAACAAACGCTTCGTCATTGGCGTCGTGAAAACCTCCGACGATGATCTCGAATCTCTGCACTCGCTCACACAATACGACGTCTTCTTCGATCACAAGAATCCCCACAACGGAAAATCGTCGCAGGTCTGCTTTATCCTTCAGCCGGAAACGATCGCGCAGTTCACCGGGATCATCACTCACTACATCCATCACGACTATTGGAACAACATGATGATCGTCCGTTCAAAGACCTTCGACGGGCTTTCCTGAATTGCCCTCACAATAACCGCAGCTTTGCATACTTCAGCATAAGATTCTTTGGACCGACCCTGTCGAAAAGCACCACGGCTTTCGCCGATTCACCCGAGCCGGCGAGTTGAAGGACTTTCCCCGCGCCGAACGATTCGTGTTCGACTTTCGCCCCCACTTTCAGCGTGAGAATTTCCTGCGATTCATTTTCATAATCGGGCTCGCGTTCTCCGTCAAGCCCGGCATGCCTCGAACCCGGCTGCTGTTTTGTGTGGTCCCGGCCGAACGAATAATGATTCCCCTCTTGTTCGACGACCCCCGCCCGGTGATGAACTGAAAGAGGGACGCGCCGCGACGACTCACGTTGAATGAGCGACGGCTCGATCTCTTCGGCGAAGCGGGAGAGGACCGGATATGTTACATCGCCGAAGCGGTAGCGGAGGCGGGAATGTGTGAGGAACAGCTTTTTCATCGCGCGGGTAATGCCGACATAAAAAAGACGCCGTTCCTCCTCCATCTCCTCCGGCTCGGGAGCGACCTGATACAACGGAAACAATCCTTCCTCCAGCCCGGCGATAAAGACAACAGGAAATTCCAATCCTTTTGCGGAGTGGAGCGTCATCAGTGTGATCGCGTTACGCTGGTCCGTCACAGTATCGACCGGCGACACGAGCGAGACCTCTTCGAGAAAGCTCTCGAGCGTCGCCTCAGGTGTTTCAGCCGTGAATTCCGTAATCGCGGAGAGCAATTCCTGGATATTCTCCCAGCGTCCCAGTGACTCGGGGGTCGCTTCTTCCTTCAGGCTGCGCAGGAACCCGAGTTCGTCGACCAGCGCCCTCGCGATCTCACTCGGCGACATCTGCTCCTTGAGTTCCACGTATTTCTTGATGAGAAGGACGAATTGGAGTACAGCGTTCTTCGACCGTTCGCTCATCCCGTCGATTTCGCTGACTCCCTTCAACGCGTCGAACAAGCTCATCGAGCCGGAAGGATGATGCTCCGCGTAGCCGGCAATTTTCTCAATCGTCGTCTCGCCGATGCCGCGAACCGGAACATTGATGATTCTCCGCAGACTCTCCTCATCTTTTGGATTGGCAATAACGCGCAGATACGCCAGGACGTCTTTGATCTCTTTCCGTTTGTAGAATTCGACTCCGCCGATGATCACGTACGGAATCCCGTTCCGCCTCAGCCCGTCTTCAAGGGACCGCGACTGGGCATTCGTCCGATAGAGAACGGCAAAGTCCTTCAAATCCAATTTCAGCCTGCCGCACTCATCCTGAATATGTGAGACGATCTTCATCCCCTCGTCCTTGTCGTCTTCCGCTTCGATCATCGTGATCAATTCCCCCTGAGCGTTCGAGGTCCACAGCGTTTTGTGGATCTGGTTCCGATTGTTTTTGATGACGGAATCCGCGGCGGCAAGGATTGTCTTGGTGGAACGATAGTTCTGCTCCAGCCTGAAGACCTTGCTTTCGGGATAATCCCGCTCAAAATCGAGAATGTTCTTGATATCCGCACCGCGGAATGCATAAATGCTCTGTGCGTCATCACCTACAACACATATATTTTTAAAGCGCTTAGCGAGGAGGTTGATCAGGACGTATTGCGCCCGGTTCGTATCCTGATACTCGTCCACGAGAAGATACTGGAACCGGAATTGGTATTTTTCGAGGATCGTTCCGTTCCGCTGAAAGAGCTCGATCGGCCTCAACAGGAGGTCGTCGAAATCCATCGCGTTGTTCTTGACAAGCTTCTCCTGATATTCCTTAAAGACAAGCGCCGTCCGCTGCTCGAACGGATCTTTAGCTATTTCTTCATACTCCCCGGGCGAAACAAGATGATTTTTTGCGCCGCTGATGCGCGACTGGACTCCCCGCGGATTGAACTGCTGCGCAGAAATATTCTGAGTCGACATGATATTCTTGATCAGTCCGAGAGTATCTTCGGCGTCGTAGATAGTGAAGTTTCGCTGGAACCCGATCGCCTCGCACTCGTGTCTCAGAATGCGCGCAAAGATCGAATGGAATGTGCCGGCCCAGACATTCGCCGCCTGTTCACCGACGAGATATTCGATGCGGTGTTTCATTTCCTTGGCGGCTTTATTCGTAAAGGTCAGCGCAAGAATTTGGTACGGCTTGATCCCCTTTTCAATCAAGTGAGCAACACGATATGTCAGCACGCGAGTCTTACCGCTTCCTGCTCCTGCGACGATCATCACCGGGCCGTCGATGGCGGAAACGGCTTGCTGTTGAACCGGATTGAGTTGCTCTAAAAGATTCATGCGCGGAAAAAAATTCGTGTGGTTGAAATAATACATAAATTAGTGAATGGATGCAAACGCGGGGAGCAAAGCGAGGGGGAGAGAAACCGTTCGAAGAAAGAACTCTATTACAAGATGATAGCGCCTTCCAAGCGAAGAAGGAATTCCTTCGTCTTGACGCCGGCGGAGTAGCCGGCGAGCGAACCGTCATGACCGACAACGCGATGACATGGTACAACGATGGGGAGGGGATTGCTTCCGTTTGCCGTACCGACGGCGCGGAAGCCGCGCGGAACGCCGACCCTCCGGGCGAGCTGCTTGTAGGTGATCGTCGTCCCGTACGGAATGCGAAGCAATTCCCGCCACACACGCAATTGAAAGGTTGTGCCGATCTGGTCCACCGGCGTCGAAAACCGAGCGAGCTTGCCGTTGAAGTAGCGGTTCAATTGATCCATCGCTTCTTTGTTGCGGCTTTTGTTCTCAACAACGTCATCATCGTCGAAATGGAGAGAGAGCCAATCGAAGAAATCTTTTTTTGATTCTTTCGGAATGCTGATCTTGCACACCCCTTTGTCAGTGGAGGCGATATAAATATGGCCGATCTTGGAATCGAATGAGGTGCAGTAGACTTTAGGCATAACGCACGAAGATGACGATGGAAATTTCTCCCGCTCTCCCGAGGGACGTTTGAATATAGCAAAGTCGGTATATTGGCGCAAGCGGAATTTTGCCCGTTGCGGATAAATTTGCCGCCTGCGGAAGAAATGCTCTTCCTCATCCGCGAAATCTAACAAGAAAAAATTGGCGCTGACATCGAACTGCAGGATACAAGGCGGAATTCAGTGCGATTGCAGAAACGCCCGGGACAATCATTCTTCGTCTTCGTGATGACGCAATTTTTCCAGCACGGAAAAATCCTCAAGCGTCGTCGTATCGCCGGTCGCCGTTCCGCCTGCAGCGATCTCTCGCAATAATCGGCGCATAATTTTTCCGCTTCGGGTTTTTGGAAGCGCGTCAGTGAACCTGATATCATCGGGTTTCGCCATTGCTCCAATCTCTTTCGCGACATGTTGGCGCAATTCTTCCTTTAATTCAGGGGTCGGCGACCGTTTCCCTTCAAGTGTCACAAAAGCGCAAATCGCTGAACCCTTTATTTCATCCGGTTTTCCGACAACCGCGGCCTCTGCCACATACGGATGGCTGACCAGCGCGCTTTCCACTTCCATTGTTCCAAGCCTGTGGCCAGAGACGTTGATGACGTCGTCGACCCGTCCCATGATCCAAAAGTACCCATCCTTATCCTTGCGCGCGCCATCGCCGGTGAAATACATTCCTTTGATATCGCTCCAGTATGTCTTTTTAAATCGCTCGGGGTCGCGATAGACGCCGCGCATCATCGACGGCCACGGCTTTTTGATCACGAGATATCCCCCCTGATTTGCCCCGACTGATTTCCCTTCCTTATTGACAACATCGGGCTGGATTCCAAAAAACGGCAACGTTGCTGTCCCCGGCTTTGTCGGCGTGGCTCCCGGCAGGGGCGTGATCATAATCGAACCGGTCTCCGTTTGCCACCATGTGTCCACGATCGGGCACTTCCCCTTGCCGATAATTTTGCTGTACCACATCCATGCTTCAGGATTGATCGGTTCGCCGACCGTGCCGAGCAGCCGAATTGAACTCAAGTCATGCTTCAACGGCCACTGTTCTCCCCACTTGATAAATGCCCTGATCGCGGTGGGAGCAGTATAGAAGACATTGACCTTATACTTTTCCACGATGCTCCAGAAACGGTCCGGTTCGGGATGGTTTGGGGCCCCCTCGTACATCACAACAGTCGCGCCATTCGAGAACGGGCCGTAGACAATGTAGCTGTGTCCTGTCACCCAGCCGATGTCAGCGGTACACCAATAGGTGTCCGTGTCTTTGATGTCGAAGACATACTTTGTTGTAAGATGGCAGCCGAGAAGGTAACCAGCGGTCGAATGGACGACGCCTTTTGGTTTGCCCGTGGTGCCGCTGGTATAGAGAATATATAGGGGATGCTCCGACTCCAATTTTTCAGGTTCACACTCCGAAGAAGTCGTAGACATTAGGCCCTCCCACCAATGGTCGCGTCCGGGTATCATCGGAACGTCCAATCCGACCCGGTTCACCACGACGACACTTTCGACCGACGGCGTGACCTTCAGGGCTTCGTCGATATTGGCTTTCAACGGAATAACGTTCCCGCGCCGGTAGCCGCCGTCGGCGGTGATGACGAGTTTCGCCTGCGCGTCGTTGATACGGTCTTTCAGCGCTTCGGAACTGAACCCGCCGAAGATGACGCTGTGCGTAGCACCGATGCGGGCGCACGCAAGCATGGCAACCGGCAGTTCCGGGATCATCGGCATGTAGATAATAACACGGTCCCCCTTCACCACTCCAAGCTTCTTTAAAACATTGGCGCATTGACAGACTTCGCGGTGAAGATCCGCATACGTAAGGGTCCGCGTATCGCCCGGCTCCCCTTCCCAAATGATGGCCGCCTTGTTCTTCCGCCAGGTGGTCAAATGACGGTCGAGACAATTGACGGAGACGTTGATCTTGCCGCCGACAAACCACTCGGCGAACGGCAGTTTCCACCGGAGAACTTTCGACCATTTTTTGTACCATGTCAGTTCATCCGCCATGGTCCCCCAGAATTTCTCCGGGTCATGAATCGATTGGTTGTACAATTTCTTGTATTGCGCGAACGATTTGATCGCCGCCGACTTTGAAAATTTTGCTGCCGGCTTGAAAATGCGATTTTCCTTCAGAACGGAGGTGATGTTCGCAGAGACACTCTGCTGACCCGCTGTGGCCATAGTACTTCTCCTTCAAAAAATGATATAAAGACAGTTGACAACAACAACGCGTGGCATCAACGGCGGTTAAGAAATTATCCTGTATGCCATGAACAGGCTGATCACCAGCAAGATAACGCCGAAACCGCGGGTAATTTTCTCTATCAACGCTTTGTCAAGTTTCATTTTTTGTTTTTCAACGAGTTCGAGAAGGATGAAGAACCATCCTGTCGTCCCAAACCCGGTGCCGAGCGAAAAAAATAAATTATTATAGGCTGACGCTTCGAGGATGTGATAGCCGTGAATGATGCCTGCGACGGTGATCCAATAGGCAATGAAGGAGGGGTTGGAAAGATAAAGAACAATGCCGAGTAGAAAATACCGTTTGAAGCCGGGAGATTCTTCGCTTTTCGTCAGCTTTGCTTCTCGTATCGTAAAGAAGGTTGTCTTGATGCCCATCACCAAAAACACCGCAAAGGTTGCGATGCGAAAAACGAATTCAATTTTGGGGTTCGTATTCAACGAAGAAATGCCGAACATTGCCGCCGCGCAATAGACGATGTCCATCCACCCAGAACCGGCCCCGATCATCAGGCCTTGTCCCGTCTTTCCCGATAGTCCTTTTGTCATCACTGCAATGTTAATCGGACCGATCGGAATTGTTGTGAAAAAACCGACAACAACTCCGGCAATAAAAGCAATCATCTTAGTTTTTCAAGTCTGGGGAGCGTTGGCAATTAAAAGAACGCCGATCAAAATAACAAAAACCTCTTCTTCCTCTTCGGCTGAAAGAGTCCGACACCGAAAATGAAGCTTTGAGGATTTTCGCTCGTTAATAAGCCGGCATCGTGAGGGGATGGTACGCCTATGCTCAAGATGCCGTTAGAAGATAAATGAATTGAAGAAGAATCGCAAAAGGTTTATACCACTACTTGCTCGGAGGCCGGCACCGGTATTGAGACAGCTTCTTCCGAAAATTTCAGCAGCCGTGCGACGATCGGTTCCATTAGTGTGTAGGCCATCAACTCCGCCCGAAGTTTCGCGACATTCGGCAGCCCGCGCAAATAACCGGAATAATGTTTGCGCATTTCGAGCACGCCTGTACGTTCCCCCTTGTATTCAACGGACAGGTTCAGATGCTCGATGCACAGCGCAATCCGCTCGTTCCGAGGGACGTAATTCTCCGTCACGCCCATTGCCAACAGGTTTTTTGCCTGACGGAAGATCCAAGGGTTGTCGATCGCCCCTCGCGCCACCATCACGCCGTCGCAGCCGGTCTCGCTAAACACTCTTAGGACATCGGCCGCTTCCAGAATATTGCCGTTGACGACAACAGGAATTGAGACGGCCTTTTTGATTTTCGGGATCCACGTGTAGTCCGGAATTCCTTTGTGCGCCTGGGCTCTCGTCCGGCAATGGACGGTCAGCCCCTGGACGCCGATGCCTTCCAGCATTTGCGCCACTTCAACGATGCGGATGGAGTTTTCATCCCACCCGAGCCTTGTTTTGACCGTCACCGGAATGCGAGTGGCTTTCACCACCGTCGAGACGATCCGTTCCATCCGCGGAAGGTCCTTTAAAAGCCCGGCTCCAGCACCGCGCATTGCGACATCCTTTACCCAGCAGCCGCAGTTGATGTCGAGAATGTCCGGGTTCATACTCTCCGCAATCCTGGCCGCCCCTTCCATCGATGACTCTTCCCCGCCATAAATCTGGATTCCAAAAGGACGCTCTTCTTCTGAGAAAAGCATTTTCTTCTTCGTTTTTTCGGAGTTCCGTACAAGGCCTTCGGAGTTGACGAATTCTGTGTAGACAATATCCGCCCCGAGGCGCTTGCAGATGAGACGGAACGGAATGTCCGTCACGTCCTCCATCGGCGCCAATAGAATCGGTTGCGCTATATTGATCGATCCGATTTTCATTTCCGAATTCAATTCACGGTGTCGCCGGGGAGAATGTCGGCGACTCTTCCTTTTAACTGCGGCGGCAAAAAGGTTTTGAGGTCGACCGGCGAACCCGTCAACGCCGGAAACGTCCCGTAGTGCATTGGGATGATCACCCTCGGATTAAGAAGTTCACATGCCTTTGCTGCTTCCTTCGGTCCCATCGTATACACTCCTCCGATCGGAAGCATGACAATGTCGGGCTTGTAGAGGTCTGCGATCAATTTCATGTCGCCGAACACGCCGGTGTCGCCGGCATGGTACATGGTGACCCCATTTTCGCATTGAATGACGAATCCTGCCGCGTTCCCTCCTTCTATCTGCTGACCGTTGTTATCGATGCTGGAGGAATGGTCGGCGTGCACCATGACGATCTTTACGTTATCGACTTCGTACGTCCCCGAATAATCCAGGATGGCAGTCTTCTTCACCCCCTTGGTCGTCAGGTATGAAGCGATAGCTCCGTTGCACACGACCGTGGCGTCGAATTTTTTCGCAAGTTCAACAGTGTTGCCGAGATGGTCGAAGTGCCCATGCGTGACCAAGATCAGGTCAACTCTATCGATGTTGCGTGCGCTGCTCGGCGCTTTGGGATTGTCAAGCCAAGGATCGATCAGAATGATCTTTCCTTTGACCGTCGTGATCTTGAAAGCGGCATGGCCGTACCACGTCACGCTGTTTCCCTTTCCCACTTTACCCACTTGCGCCGGCGCGAAGGAAATGAGGAACATTGTTGAGACAACGAAAACGGCAAAAAGGCGATGCATGAGGTTCATATGGATTCTCTTATGAGGTTGAACGGATCGAGTTGATGACGGCATCCGTCATTCCCGTGGTCCCTGTGGTCGAATGCGGATCGAGATCTTTCGTTACGTATTTCCCCTCCTTCAGCACTTTTCCCACGGCGCGGCGGATCCTGTCGGCGCCATCGTGTTCACCGAGGTAATCGAGCATCATGGCGCCCGCAAGAATAATGGCGCACGGATTGGCGAGATTTTTTCCGGCGATGTCGGGGGCGCTGCCGTGCACCGCCTCAAAGATCGCCGCATTCGCCCCGATGTTCGCCCCTGGCGCCAAGCCCAATCCACCGACCAACCCCGAGCAGAGGTCGGACAAGATATCTCCGAATAAATTCGTCGTGACGATCACATCAAATTGATTCGGATTAAGCACAAGCTGCATCGCCATGTTGTCAACGATGCGGTCTTCAGTTGCGATGTCTGGATACTTCTGGGCAACTTCCCGCGCAACTTCAAGAAACAATCCTCCGGAAAACTTCATGATGTTCGCCTTATGGACGATCGTCACCTTTTTCCTTCCATACTTCCGGGCATAGTCGAACGCTGCACGGACGATCCGCTCGGAGCCAAAGCGCGTCACAATGCCGATCGTCTCCGCGGCGCTTTTTTGGGCATCGACATAATGTTCGATGCCGGAATAGAACTCTTCGATGTTCTCTCTGAACATCACCAGGTCGACGTTGGTGTACCGCGAGGCGACGCCCTCGAACGATTTCGCCGGACGCAAGTTCACGTATAGGTCGAATTCTTTTCTCAATGCGACGTTCACGCTGCGAAACCCCTTGCCGCTCAGCGTCGTCAGCGGGCCTTTCAGCGCGACTTTGTTTTTTTGGATCGATTGGATGGTAGCTTCGGGGATCGGATCTTTATATGTCTCGATGGCAGCGATGCCGGCGTGTGCCAATTCCCAATCAATCTTGACGCCGGTAGCTTCGATCACACGCTGCGCTGCTTCAGCAATGCTCGGACCGATCCCGTCGCCGGGAATAAGGGTAACAGTGTGCATTCTTCAAAAAAATTGTTGGCAAGTTGCTCGGTCAATATACAAAAAGAGGGTCGGACTTCCAAACAACTGTGGAAAACATGCCATTCTTGACTCGCTCCCTTTTTTTGGGTAACTTATAAGAGCCCTGCCGGTGTTGTCTCCATAAACGGCCGGTGAAATCTCTAATTTCTTCCCCTCACAGGTTTGAAAAGACTCCTCAATTTCATCAAAATAGAGCATACGCTGTTTACGCTGCCGATGATCTACAGCGGCGTGTTCCTGGCATCAAAAGAAAAACCGTCGAACGAACTGCTCCTTCTCGTGCTGCTTGCTTCAGTCTCTGCACGGACGGTTGCAATGACGTTGAACCGCCTGATCGACCGGGAAATCGATAAGCAGAATCCCCGAACTTCAAACCGCGAATTGCCGAGCGGCAAACTGAAGCTCTGGCAGGTGTTCATCGTTCTCTCTGTTGCGCTAATTCTCTATCTCACCGCGGCCAAATTGATTTCGGACTTTTGTTTCCGCCTGTCGCCGATCCCGCTCGTGATCTTCATTATTTATCCGTACCTAAAGCGTTTCACCCCCCTGGCGCATTTCGGCGTCGGCCTCGGAATGTCGATGGCCCCGCTGGGCGGATGGTTTGCCGTAAGCGGAACGCTCGACAATATCGGAACGGGGCTCATTCTCCCTGTGTTCGTCCTCTTTTGGGGAACCGGCTTTGACATCATCTATTCGACGCTCGACGAATCGTTCGACCGGAGGGCAAATCTCTATTCGTTCCCTTCCCGGTTCGGAAAAGAACGTGCGCTTCAAATCTCCGCCGGACTTCATGTCCTCGCGTTTATTGCTCTCGTGGTCTTGTTCTTCCACTCGCTCAAAGGATTCGTTGCGATTCCGCCGCTGCTGCTCAGCGGACTTCTGCTCTACCTCGAACAGAAGAAGGCCAATGACGTTGAACTCGCTTTTTTCAAGATCAACATCATCCTTGGGTTCAACGTTTTCGTGATGGTCATCCTATCAAGCATCCTGCCATGAAAGTCGTCCTCGGAATCACCGGCTCCTCCGGGGCCGTCTATGCCCTGGATTTCCTCAAGCAATCCAGAGCGGAAAAATATCTTGTCGTCAGCAAATGGGGAAAGGCGCTGATGAAAGACGAGCTCGATATGACCGAGAAGGATCTCCAGCCCTACATCAAACGGCAGTTCTCCAACGACGACCTGACCGCTCCGATCGCCTCGGGATCGAACCATATCGATGCCTGCATCATTCTCCCCTGTTCGACATCAACCCTCGGGAAAATTGCATCGGGGATCGGCGACACCTTGATCACGCGCGCGGCGCAGGTCGCGATGAAAGAACGATTCAAGCTCATTCTCTGCATCCGGGAGACGCCTCTTTCGACCGTTTCGCTGGAACAATGTGCGCGGCTTTCGCAGTACGGGGCCG
Organism: Bacteroidota bacterium; assembly: GCA_035506275.1. Lineage (NCBI taxonomy): Bacteria > Pseudomonadati > Bacteroidota > Bacteroidota bacterium. The sequence goes on along the minus strand of DATJPT010000014.1, from coordinate 85,082 downwards.
TGATCATGCCGATCTCATCTCCGCTTTACTTCGTTCCGAAAACCGCCGACGAATACGTTTCTGCCTTCACCGACAAGCTGCTGGGGGTCCTGGGGGAACGAAACTCAAAGGGATGGCGAAACGAAGAACTGGAATAAGAAGATGCGTTTTACTGCCCTTCGCGAATTTGTCAACTATCTTGAGAGGAACGGAGAACTTCACCGTGTCTCCGTCGAAGTCGATCCCGTCCTCGAGATCTCCGAGATCGCCGCACGCGCTTTGCGGGAAAAGAAACCGGCGCTTTTGTTCGAGAATGTTAAGGGAGCAAAATATCCGCTCGTCATCAACACGTTGGCAAGCGAGCAGCGGATCAGGCTCGCTCTCGGCGAAGAGCCGGAGATTCTCGGCCGACAGCTCATCTCATTTTTTGAAGAGGCCATCCCCCCTTCGCCATCATCGCTGATCAAACATCACAAAGTCACCCGCCGATTTTTGTCGGCGCGAACCAGCGATATCATGATCGCCCCATCGCAGGAAGTAGTCGAGAAACCCGATCTCGCCGGTCTCCCGATCATTCAATGCTGGCCGCACGACGGCGGACGGTTCATTACTCTCCCCCAGGTCGTCTCGTACGATCCCCGGAGCGGTAAAAGGAACATCGGCATGTACCGAATGCAGGTGTTCGATCATCATACGACGGGAATGCACTGGCAAATTCAGAAAGGAGGCGGCTTCCATTATTATCACGCGGATAGATCCAATAAGCCGCTCGAGCTTGCTGTCGCGCTCGGTACCGACCCTGCATTGCTGCTGGCGACGATCGCTCCGCTGCCGGAAGGCATCGATGAAGCGATGTTCGCCGGATTTCTGCGGAAACGAAGTACGCAGCTCGTCGGCGGCCGGTCGGTGACGATCAGCGTCCCGGCGAATGCAGAGTTCATCCTCGAAGGCTTCGTTCCGCCGAAGGAGCGAAGAAGCGAAGGGCCGTTCGGCGACCACTTCGGGCATTATTCCGCGGCGGCGGAATTTCCGGTTTTTCATATCACCGCGGTCACGCACAGAAAGAACCCGATCTATCCTGCAGCAGTTGTCGGCATTCCCCCGATGGAAGACAAATTCCTTGGCGATGCTACGCAAAAAATTCTCAGCCCGCTGGCAAAGCTCCTTCATTCCGAAGTCAACAGCATGTGGGCGTACTATGAGGCAGGGTTCCACAACCTTCTTGTCGTCTCTATCGAAGAGCGCTATCATAAAGAGGCTATGAAGACCGCATTGGGGTTAATGGGAACACAGCAGCTCTCGCTGACCAAATGCCTGATCGCGGTATCGGAAGATGTCGACCCGAAGAATTTCAAAGAAGTGCTCCGCGCGATTCGCGATGAATTCGACCCCCATTACGACTTCATTCTCTTGCCAAAGGTTCCGCTCGACACGCTTGATTTCACGTCGTACACAATGAACCTCGGCAGCAAGATGATTCTGGATGCAACCAGAAAGAAGAGGCCGAATCCAAAATGGCATCTCTCGAAGAAGACCGAAGCGTTCATCCACCACTTGCCGGCGCACGACCGGCGCATTCTCGAGACCAACGTCATTGCGGAAACGCTCTTGCTCGTGAAGGTTAAAGGCGACGGCGCCTCTGTTATAAAAAAACTGCAGAAATCCGCGATGCTCGAAGGAATCAAAATTATCGCCGCAGTCAGCGACGATGTGGATATTCATGCCGAAGAAAGTTATATTTGGGGTATCTTCACTCGGTTTGACTGCGAGCGGGACGTTGTTTTTGCCCAGCAGAAGCTTGTCGGGATATCCCCCATCTATAAAGGAACGTTAGGAATCGATGCCACGTGGAAGGACGGCTATCCGGAACCGCTCGCGATGGATGAGAAGATCGTTAAGCTTGTCGACGACCGCTGGAATGACTATTGGAAATAAAAGCAGAGAAACGACGTGCTGAACATAAATTTTAGAGATCAATCGCTTGCCCCAATTTGGAAAAAAATCGAGGCCGGCGAACGGCTTTCCCTCGCAGACGGCGTTGCGATGTTCGAATCGAACGACGTCATTTCGATCGGGAAGATGGCTCACGCTGTCCAGCAGCAAAAAAGCGGTGACGCCGTCTATTTTGTCATCAATCAAAAGATCGAGCCGACGAACATCTGCGTGCTTTCCTGCAAGTTCTGCGATTTCGCGACAAAAGCGGGGAGGCCGAACGCGTATGAGATGACCGTCGAAGAGATCCTCAAGAAATTGACGCCGGAAATTCAGGAAGTGCACATTACCGGCGGTTTGCATCCGGATTGGGAATGGAATTATTATCTCGACATGGTTCGGCAGATCAAAAAGAATTTCCCCGCCGCCGATGTTAAGGCGTTTACGGCGGTCGAGATCGATTTCTTCCACAAGAAATTTAAGATGACGATCGAAGAGGTCCTGCTGCAATTAAAGGAAGCCGGCTTGCGGACAATGCCCGGCGGAGGGGCTGAGGTATTTTCGGAACGGGTCCGAAAGCTGCTCTTCAATCAGAAGATCGGCGCAAAGACATGGTTTGAAGTGCACAAAACCGCACACAAGCTCGGCATTCCGACAAACTCCACGATGCTCTACGGCCACGTCGAGACATACGAGGAGCGGGTCGTCCACATGATGAAGCTCCGCGAAGCGCAGGATGAGACCGGCGGATTTTTGTCGTTCATTCCCCTTGCGTTCCAGCCGGGAGTCACGGGCATTAAACCGAGAAACGAATTCACCTCCGCGATCGATGATCTAAAAACGATCGCCGTCGCCCGGCTGATGCTCGACAACTTCCCCCACATCAAAGCGTACTGGGTGATGCTGACGGAGGAAGTCGCGTCCGTGGCGCTGAATTTCGGCGCGGACGATATGGACGGGACCGTCGGAGGAGAAAACATCGCGCACGACGCAGGCGCGGTCAGTCCGATGAGCCTTGCGAAAGACCACATTGTCAAGATCATCAGGGATGCCGGAAAAATTCCGGTTGAGCGGGACGTCTACTATCACCCTCTGAAACTGCACACCGACCACGTGATTGGAAAGATCCCGTATCTCAATTCCGTTCCGTTCTATGCGGATTTCGAAAAGCGGGGGTTCAAAATTTTCCCGGTCGTTCCACGGCGCATGGGGGAGCTGTCAACCGCCAACGTGATCGACGCGGGAATTTTCTCGTTGATGAATTATTTCTCGCAGGAACAAAACCTTGACCTCCTGAACTACGGTATTGCAACGCGCGATCAGGTGAAAAGCGTTATGCTCTTTTCAAAAGAGGGATGGCGCGACCTTGAGGGAAAACGCATCGGGATCACGGATGACACTGCCACCTCAATCCGCCTCCTTCAAGTATTGCTGAAAAAGAAATATGGGGTTCACGCTTCGCTTGTCAGAATGCATTCGGGCGTCAATGACCACAGCGCATATGATGCCGTCCTTCTTATCGGCGACGAGGCGCTGAAGCGCAACAAATTCGGGCTTCCCGGATTTGAACTTGTCTTTGACCTCGCGAAGGAATGGTATGATTGGCAAAAGCTCCCGTTCGTCTTTGCGGTCTGGGCCATCAAGAAATCGCTGCCGCAGGAAGAAAAGGCGCAATTGAAATCGCTCCTGGAGGCAACGCTCGAGCGGAACGAAACGAAGCTTGAACTGGTTGGAAGGCTTCATGGGAAACAGATCGGCCTGACGCCGAACGAAGTGCGGGAGTATCTTGAAGGATTCAACTACCGGCTGGGCGATCGGGAGCGAACGGCAATGCAAGTTTTCAGGAAATATTTTCAGGAAATCGAAGTCACCATTTAATCTCGATCATTCTCTAAAAACTCATCATGGACACGTCGCCGGCCGCGAAGCTGCAAGACCTAATTCACCAGGGAGACAAGCTTGTTCCCGAAGGAGGACTCGAGTTCTCCGGATACAATGCGAAAATGCAGAGCCAGTATTTGCTCTGGCGAAAGAACAGCCTGGACGTCTTGAGCAAGTGCGGCGAAAAAGGGATGGCTCTTCGTACGCAGCTTGCCAACGACGAGAACGGCGCTTACTTTTATCAAACGTCCGCTCAAAAGGTCCATGAGGCCTTAAAAGAAGCCTTGAGATCGGCGGAGATTGCAGCACCCGTTCCGACACCGCATTCTCAGCCAAAACAAGCTGCTGAACCGGAACAACCAAAAGCACCGGAACCTCCAAAACCCCCAGCACCGAAGACCGGAACGGGCACGACAAACCGAGTACTTGTCGTATCCGCCGCCAACAATCCATTGTTAGGGCAGTTGACTTCCCTGCTGAAAGAGCTTGGCATCGAAGCGTCGGTTTACCAACGTACCGGGGGGGGAAGCGACGCGCTTCTCTCGCATGTCGAGAAGCAACCGGCAACGCATTATGCGTTCTACCTGATCGGGTCCGACGACATTCCAAGTGCAATGTTCGAGATGGGGTACCTCGTCGGAAAAATCGGCGCCAACAAAGTGTGCTGCATTTTCCAGAAAGACGCCGCAGTTCCAAAAAATATCCCCGGCGTTCAGCGGAAAGAGATCATCGTGAAGTTGGAAGAGATCAGCTTCAGCCTTGTCAAAGAGCTGAAAGCGGCAGGATATTCAGTTTCTATTTAGGTAAGCGCCTTATGCAATCCGACCTGTATTCAAAGATAAGAAACGGAAAACGGATCACTCCGGAAGAGGGTCTGTTCCTTCTTCGGAGCACCGAATTGCTCGACCTTGCGGACCTGGCAAACGAAATCCGGTTCAAGAAGAATCCTGACCCCCGTGTAACATTTGTCGTCGACACAAATCCGAACTATTCCAATATCTGCAACATCGACTGCATCTTCTGCGCGTTTTACCGACATCCCGGCGAGAAAGGCGAATACACTTACTCCGTCGACCAGATGATCGAGAATTTCAAGGGAGCTGCGGCAAAAGGAGTGACCACCGTCTTGCTACAGGGAGGAGTGAATCCCTCACTTCCGTTCGACTACTATCTCGAGATGGTCAGACGAACGGTCGCTGAAGTGCCGGAGATCTATCCGCATTTTTACTCTACGTCGGAAATTTTGGGGATGAAGCAGGTTTCCGGACTCTCGCTGCAGGAAGTGTTGAAACAATTATGGGATGCAGGCTTGCGTTCGATTCCGGGAGGCGGCGCTGAGATCCTTTCTGACCGTGTGAAGAAGAAGATCAGCAACAAAAAGGGAACTTCGGAGGATTGGCTGAACGTAATGCGGGAGGCGCACAGGATTGGCTACAAATCGACGGCCACGATGATGTACGGACATCTCGAGACCGACGAGGACATCGTTGCCCACTTCGAGAGCATCCGCCAGCTCCAGGACGATTTCCATGGGTTCACAGCGTTCGTCCCCTGGAGCTTCAAGCCGGGCAATACTCCCCTTGAAAAAATTATTCCGCACTATGCCACGCCGACACGCTATCTGCAGATGATCGCAGTCTCGAGAATATATTTGGACAATTTCCCACACATTCAGGCGTCATGGTTTTCAGAAGGGAAAAAGACCGGTCAGATCGCGCTTCACTTCGGCGCCGACGATTTCGGCGGAACGCTGCTTGAAGAGAACGTTCATGCGGCTGCCAATTTTGTCAACAAAACCAATACCGCAGAATGCATCCAGCTTATTCACGAATCGGGATTTGACGCGGCCCAGCGAGGAACATTGTATGATCTAAGGAAGGTTTTCCCGAAGAACAAAGCTGCCTAGCTTTCATCGACCCTGCCGACAAATCCTCGTTTCGTCCAGCCCACATTCCTAAACATTCTCGGTCGCAAGCCGGTCAGAAATGTCTTTTAATGAAGTCCACGACTCCATTAATTCCGGCAGGTACTCAGACGACGTCACGAATGTCCATAAGTATGCGACGATCGAATAAATATTTCCAGTACTGAAATCGTCAAGATCAATCGCGATATAAAGGACGACGAGAAAAATCAAGAGCAAGATGATCCTCATCGCTCCGAAATTGAACGCTCCCCAGTTGGCGATCCGCTGCTCGACGCGGGACTGGGCGGAATAATACTCGCGAACCTTTTCCGGATCCTTCGTCGAAAATGCATCGTAGGCCTCCTCGCGGTTGTCATGAAGGTCTTTTTGGAGCGCCAACACGCGTTTGTTATAGATGCGCGAGATGAGAAGGAGCGGGAGGACGATGAAGAGGCACGAACAGGCGATCCTCCAATCAAAAAAGAGAAGTGCAACAACCGCGCCGCCGATCGAAATCAGTTGTTCAATGATATCAGGGACCCGATATTCGGCAAACGTGATGAACTCGCGCGACAATTCGGCGCGCGCCGCAGTCTTCGAGACAGAGTGCCCTTTTTCTTTGGCCGAGCGCGCAACGTCGGTGGCGATTTCAATGAACATCCGGAGAAAGATCTTCGGGTCAAGAGAACGGCGGAGGGCGCCGACTCCGGAGTTGACAAGAAACGTACCTATCCAAATGAGCAACGGGAGAAGGTAGGAGACTGCAGTTTCGGACGTCGCTTTCTCGATGAGAGCGTCGATGACGTTGCCGAAGAGCGCGGGCTCGGCGATCCATGCCACGTTCTCAATAATGACGAGAAGCGTGGCGACGACGATGCCGGTACGAAATCTTCGAAACAACTCAAACAGATTCATCGCGAAGCATTAAAAGAGTTCGATCGAGGGAACCGGCGGGATCAATCCTTTTTCCGCCCCGAATCTATACAAAAGGTCAAGCGCTTTTTTCCCCTTCTCTCCCATATCAACTGTCAGCTCACTGACGTACATCTTGACGAATTTTTCTCCCAACTGCTGGTTGATTCCCCTCCCCCATTGAAGCGCGTACGGGATCGATTCGCGCTGATGCGTATAGCCGAAATGAATGCTCTGCTTCAGTCCGGATGAAAGACGTTTTGCCATATCTTCGCCCAGATCTTTTCTCACAACGTCAAGCCCGAGCGGCAGCGGCAAACCGCCCGACCTCTTCTCCCAGAATTCACCGAAATCGAGAACTTTATGAAATCCCTCGGCTCCGTACGTCAGCTGCCCCTCATGGATCAGCAGTCCGGCGTCGAACTCACCCGAGGCCACCTTATCCATGATCGCGTCAAATTGGACATCGACGTTCTTGATTCCTTCGGTGAACGTCTTGAAAAGGAGTGTGGCCGTAGTCAGTTTGCCGGGAGTCGCGACTGTTTTCCCCTTGAGCTCATCGAGGTTTCTGTATTTTTTTGAGACGATGACCGGACCGTAGCCTTCCCCCATGCTTGCGCCGGTCGCCATAATCCAATATTTATCAGCGACATACGGAAAGGCATGCGCCGAAATTGCCGTTACCTCCAGCTCGGCCTTCATTGCACGGACATTCAAGGATTGAATATCTTCGAGCAAGTGTTCGATCGTAACTCCTTCGAGCTTCACTTTGCCGCTTGACAATCCATAGAACATGAAGGCATCGTCCGGGTCCGGACTGTGCCCAACTCTCACTACTCTATCAGCCATGATCAATATTCCTTATTCTTCTTTCGGTTATTTTTCCCCGGTGTAGATCGTCGCGATGCCGAACGTCAGAGGGCGTTGAGCGACGGACAAAAATCCTACGCCGCGGAGGACATTGAGAAAATCTTCCCCATCGGGAAATTTCATTACGGTATCGGGGAGGTATTGGTAAGCTTCCTTGTCTTTGGAGATCACTCTTCCAACAAGGGGAAGAATATGCTTGAAATAAAAGAAGTAGATCTGTTTGAAGAAAAATCCCCGCGGTCTGGAAAACTCGAGGACGAGGATCTGGCCTCCGATTTTCAAGACCCGGCGCATTTCTTTTAATCCCCCCTCAAGATTTTCAAAATTACGCGCGCCGAAAGCGACGATCGCCGCATCGAAGGAACCCTCGGGAAATGCGAGCCGTTCTGCTTCCCCCTCTTCGAGCCGAACAGCATGGTTCAAATTCTTTGCGGCAAGTTTTCGCCTCCCTAACTCCAGCATCGGCATGGATATATCGACACCGACAACTTCGGCCGGGTTTAAGCGCATGGCGGCGATGGCAAAATCACCGGTACCGGTGGCAACATCAAGGATACGCCGGGGTTTTTGAGATGCAATGCTTTGAACGGCCGTGCGGCGCCAATAGAGATCAATTCCACCGCTCAAAAGATGATTCAGCAGATCATAACGATAGGCTATTGAATCGAAGAGGTGTCGAACTGCTGCCTTATGCATTCGGACTATGATGGTTCATAGAATAACCTAAGATACAAAAAAAAGTTGTAAGATTAAACACGGCGTGATGCGCCTTCCTTCAACATTGGCTTAAAATTCATATATTAAGGAAACGTTAACGGCAGGAATTTCAAAAGAAACGCATGGATATCGAGCAGCGATACGAAAAACTGATCAATTATCTCACCGATTATATCTACACCGTCACCGTTAAAAACGGCGTGGTGGTCGATACGTTCCACGGGCCGGGATGCGTGTCGGTGACAGGATACACATCGGAGAATTATAAAAAAGACCCGCAACTCTGGTACAGGATGGTCCATCACAAGGATCGCGAAAAAGTTCTGGAACAAGCGCGGCTCGCTCTTGCCGGAAAGGAAGTCAGCCCGGTCGAACATCGCATTATCCATAAGGATGGTACGATCCGCTGGATACGAAATAAAATTGTTTTGACAAAGGACGACAGCGGTTCACTCCTGGCGTATGACGGACTTATCAACGACATCACGGAGCTGAAGCGCGCCGAGATCGCCGCGACCATCCGCAATCAACAGCTGAAGCAGGCCGATAAGATGGCGTCGCTCGGCATCCTCGTGTCCGGCATTGCTCACGAGATCAACAATCCTAATAATTTCATCCTCCTCAACGCGCAGCTCTACGCAAAAATATGGAAGGATGTCACTCCGATTCTCGATGCTTATTATGTGGAGAACGGCGACTTCAGCGTCGCCGGAATGCCGTACAGTTCCTCGAAAGAAAAGATCGCGCAGTCCCTCGAAGGCATCTTCAAAGGGTCCGAAAGAATTCAGAGCATCACCGCCGGCCTTACCGAGTACGCAAAAGCGGACAGCGACTCGTTGAACGAACGCGTCAATATCAATAAGGTTGTGGAGATGGCTATTCTGATCACCGGCAACCTGATCAAAAAATCGACGAGTAATTTTACGGTTGACTACGGCAAGGACATTCCGTTGATACGGGGGAATGCTCAACAACTGGAACAGGTCGTCATCAATCTCATTAATAATGCCTGCCAGTCGTTGAAACATCCGTCGGCGGGGATCACCGTATCGACGTATTTCAATAGAACGAGAAACAAGGTCAGGATCAAAGTTGAAGACCAGGGGGTAGGAATCAAGCCGGATGACTTAAAATACATCATGGACCCATTTTTCACAACAAAGCGGGAGATGGGAGGAACCGGGCTTGGACTTTCGGTGTCCTATAACATCGTAAAAAGTCACGGAGGCCTTTTGATCCTGAACAGCAAACCGGATAAAGGGACTGTTGCGCGCGCATCGTTTCCTCCAATCTCAGAAAGCAGCGAGGAAATACCTCAATGAGTTCCAAAATCTTTCCAGCCGCTCCTATTCTTTTTGTCGATGATGAGGAGCATTTTCTGCTGAGCGTCGAGTTGACCCTCTCGTCGAACGGCATCACAAATATCGAAACGTGCAAGGACAGCCGTCAGGTGATGCAACGACTCTCGAAGAAGTATTACGCTCTCGTCGCGCTCGACATCAACATGCAGCACATTTCCGGCATAGAGCTTCTCCGGCAGATTGTCGCCGCCTATCCGGAAATCCCTGTCATCATGATCACCGCGGTCAACAGCGTCGATAGCGCAGTACAATGCATCAAGGAAGGGGCGTTCGATTACGTGGTCAAGCCGATCAACGAGCAGAAGCTGGTCACGACGATCAAACGGGGACTGGAGCTGGCCGAGATCCGGAACGAAAACGAAATGTTGAAGCAATCGCTCCTCCGGGAGAATGTCGAAGACCCTGAGGCCTTCAAAGAAATCATGACACACAGCGCGCCGATCCGCTCGATCTTTCGGTACATCGAAGCGATCGCAAAGACGAACCTCCCCGTGCTTATCACCGGCGAGACGGGAACGGGAAAAGAACTTTTTGCTCAGGCGGTTCACAAGGCAAGCGGGAGAAAAGGAGAACTGGTTTCTGTCAACGTCGCCGGCGTGGACGATAATTTTTTTTCCGACACGCTCTTCGGCCATAAAAAAGGGGCCTTCACCGGGGCGGAGCAGGAGCGGAAAGGGCTTATCGAAAAAGCGGACGACGGCACGTTATTTCTCGATGAAATCGGCGATCTGAGCACGGCGTCGCAGGTGAAATTACTCCGTCTTCTGCAGGACGGGAGTTATTATCCGCTCGGGTCGGATATCGCAAAACTCTCTGACGCAAGGATCATCGTCGCAACCCACAGGGATATTAAGGCGATGCAATCGGACGGCACGTTCCGTCAAGACCTCTACTATCGGCTAAAGGCACACCACATCACGATTCCTCCGCTCCGCGAGAGGAAGCTTGACGTGCCGTATTTGATCGACCATTTTATCACAAAAGCCGCCGCAGAGCTCGGCAAGAAAAGGCCGACGGTCCCGAAAGAACTGTACACCCTCCTCAACAATTATTCGTTCCCCGGCAATGTGCGGGAGCTCGAAGGAATGATGGTTGAAGCGATAAGCCTTCATACTTCCGGGATCCTCTCGCTCGAATCGATCAGAAAAAATATTTCAGAGCACCATCAGGAAAGAAATTCAAAGGAAGGAAGCGGCTCGGCGGATCAGCAGAAAAACGATCTCCTTTTTTTCCCGGGGAGATTTCCGACACTCGAGGAAGCTGACGATGCTCTTATTGAAGAGGCATTAAAACGCGCTGACGGGAACCAGACGATCGCCGCCGAGCTGCTGGGAATTTCACGGCGCGCACTCAACAACAGGCTTCGTCGAACCGATGAAAAATAGAAGGCGATATATTGTCCATACCTTGGACTAGTGCCACATTTCTTCACTTTACCGTTGACCACCCTCCAAGCTGTAATCTGTTCAAGATCAAATCACTACCTGCTTTTCCCCTAATAACTCTGCAGTTTTGTGGCACCCATTTAAAACCCCTAAAAGATAGGAATTGCCAATTCCACTGAAAAATCAGCCTTATTGTTTGGCACATTCGTTGCTATACTCTCTTCAACCAAACAAAGGAGGATGGTATGAAAAAAACAGTGAGAACAGCAGCGACACTAGCTGCCATTTTTATCTTCGCTTTCACCGCATTATCTCAAACAACTGATGTGAGAGGAACAACCTTCAATCATCAGAGAAATTTCAAAGAGTTTGAGTATTCGCTGCAGAGCGATATTCCGGGGATCGTCGAGTCCACGATCTACACGGTGGTGCTGTATAAAAACCTTTTTCCAGCTCTGAACTACTCGCATCTGCAGGAGGAGTTGGATCAGGTCGCCCGCGCAAACAACGATGTGTCCATTGGCTACAAAGCGCGTTTAGCGAGCACCTATTTGAATTACAGTAACAACATTATCATTACACCGGTATCTCCCGCGACCGACCATGAATATCTCTTCAGGCAGATCGCAGAACAGCTGGAGCAAAAGCTTCTGGCAGTTCAATCGACGAATTGATAATGCAAACATTCTCAGACTCATCGTCGCCGAAACAGTAAAGCCCCGGGTAATGGGGCTTTGCTGTTTTTACATGAAACCGCTTCACCCCCGCGATTGGTCCTAATAGGATATTTGTCCCTGCATCGAAAAAAGCATGGGCGGACGCGTTCACCGTCCCTGCTCTCTATTTTCGATTTTACATCATCTGGACCAATGCGAAGCCTGTTTCATAAAAAGTATTATCTTGACCGAAGTGTAATCCCCCCTCAATTAAAAGATGATGTGATCAGGAGAGGTCGAAACGGTCAAGGTTCATCACCTTGTTCCAGGCTGCTGCGAAGTCGCGCAGGAACTTCTCCTGCGAATCCCCGCATGCATAGACCTCCGCCAGGGCTCTGAGTTGGGAATTCGATCCGAAGATCAGGTCGACACGCGTGGCGGTCCATTTGAATGCGCCAGTCTTGCGATCGCGGCCTTCGAATATGTCCGCATCTTTCGTGACCGCCTTCCACTCCGTCCCCATGTCGAGCAAATTCACAAAGAAGTCATTGGTGAGCGCCTCGGGGTGTTCGGTGAAAACGCCGTGCCGAGATTTTCCGACGTTAACATTCAGGACCCTCATACCGCCGACGAGCACAGTCATTTCAGGAGCGGTCAGTGTAAGCAATTGCGCCTTATCAACAAGCAACTCCTCAGCTGAAAAGGTAAAGTGAGCCTTCTTGTAGTTGCGGAAGCCGTCTGCGATCGGTTCTAGCACGGCGAAAGAGGCAGCGTCGGTTTGGGCCTGTGAGGCGTCCATCCGTCCCGGCGTGAAGGGAACAGTCAATTTATGTCCGGCCGTTTTAGCAGCCTTCTCGATAGCGGCGCAACCGGCCAGAACGATCAGATCAGCCAGCGATACCCTCTTTTTGCCAGACTGCGCTTTATTGAATGCGCTCTGGATCGCCTCAAGGGTCTTGAGCACCTTTGCCAATTGAGCCGGCTGGTTGACTTCCCAATCCTTCTGCGGGGCCAGACGTATACGTGCGCCGTTGGCGCCGCCGCGCTTATCCGAGCCGCGAAACGTGGAGGCCGACGCCCAGGCAGTTGAGACCAGCTCCGACACCGAAAGGCCGGATGCCAGAATCTTCTTCTTAAGAGCGGCAATATCCTTAGCATCGATCAGTTTGTGATTGACGGAGGGAATCGGATCCTGCCAGATGAGCTCCTCTTTCGGAACCTCAGGCCCGAGATAGCGCGCTCGGGGACCCATGTCGCGATGTGTCAGCTTGAACCACGCCCGCGCGAATGCGTCCGCAAACTGGGCGGGATGTTCCATGAACCGCCGTGAAATTTTTTCGTACGCGGGGTCGAACCGAAGGGAGAGGTCTGTCGTCAGCATGGACGGTGCGTGATGCTTTGACTGGTCATGCGCATCCGGCACCGCGTCAGCGCCTGCGCCCCCCTTTGGTTTCCACTGGTTTGCACCCGCTGGGCTCTTCGTCAGTTCCCATTCAAAGCCAAACAAGTTTTTGAAAAAGTTGTTGCTCCACTTCGTTGGTGTTGTGGTCCAAGTGACCTCCAGCCCGCTGGTGATCGCGTCGCCGGCTTTACCCGCGCCAAAACTGGACTTCCAGCCCAACCCCTGTTCTTCGATGCCGGCCGCTTCGGGCTCGGGTCCGACCAGTTTCGCATCGCCCGCCCCGTGGGCCTTGCCAAAGGTGTGGCCGCCGGCAATGAGCGCCACGGTCTCCTCGTCGTTCATCGCCATGCGCGCGAAGGTCTCGCGAATATCCCGCGCCGCGGCAATCGGGTCCGGGTTTCCGTTAGGGCCTTCTGGGTTCACGTAAATCAGCCCCATCTGCACTGCGGCGAGCGGATTTTCAAGATCACGATCTCCGGTATACCGCTTGTCCCCCAGCCACTTGTCTTCGGAGCCCCAATACACGTCCTTTTCCGGTTCCCAGATATCCGCACGCCCTCCGCCGAAACCGAAGGTCTTGAACCCCATCGATTCCAGGGCGACGTTGCCCGCGAGGATCATCAAGTCGGCCCAGGAAATCTTCCGGCCGTATTTTTGCTTGATCGGCCAAAGAAGACGGCGCGCCTTGTCGAGATTTGCATTGTCAGGCCAACTGTTGAGGGGCGCAAAACGCTGGCTGCCGTTGCCTGCTCCGCCGCGGCCGTCTCCAGTGCGGTAGGTGCCTGCACTGTGCCACGCCATTCGGATAAATAAGGGTCCGTAGTGGCCAAAATCTGCCGGCCACCAGTCCTGCGATGTCGTCATCAGCTTGTGGAGATCTTTTTTCACGGCCTTAAGGTCGAGGCTCCTGAATTCCTTGGCGTAGTTGAAATCGCTGCCCAGCGGATTGCTCTTCGGGGATTGCTGGTGCAGGATGTCAAGATTCAACTGGTGCGGCCACCATTCCCGGTTTGTCGTGCCGCCCGTAGGATGGACGGGACACATATTCTCATTGCTCATAGTTCATTGCTCCTCTCGTTTTCTGAAATGGGTCTTCGTAAGTGAATATCATGCACAATTATTGTTAATAATAATAAAAAAATACTATTTTTTCCTGTAATCTAAACATACGTTAGCATCTCAGTTTGAAAATGAACCCAACACTCGAAACTTTTGGATGGTTCTATGTGAAGAATCTTGATGGACTGAGGGAGAAAAGTGTCCGGTCTCCTTCTCGCTCCCAACGTCCTCGCTGGGAACGAGATGAAAAAAGCGGCCGAATTCGTCTATGACCGACCTGTCAAATTGGAGCTTCAGAAAGTGAAATATGCAGGTGCATTCAATAATGTCGTTCAACAACCGCAAGCGTTTTGCCTCGTCAGCAGGAGAATGAAGGTGAAGTGCAGTTATTTTTCCCGGCCAGTCAGGATGTCTTCCAGCCTCGTTCGTTTAGCGTAATTTTCGTACCGGAATGATTCGGCAATCGCCTTCAGTTGTTCTTCGGACAAACCTTTGAACAGATTGCAGTACTCCGGCACTAACGCCTCGGCGATCAGGATATGTCTGACCATCAGGGCGATCTCGCTTTTCTGCCCGTTTGGATATGGATTGTACTCGGGAAATTCTTTTTGAAACAGTTGCTCCAACGGCTCGATCACCTGCCGGATATCCTTATCGGTCGATCCCCAGGCGTCGGCTCCCAGCGAATCCTTTTTCGCCAAAAAATTCTTTACAAGTTTCATGTAGGGAGTACCGTCCTTCTGGTGTATGACGGCCTGCCGGCCTAAATCTTTGTAAAGCCAGATGCACCAGCTCACGTTATACTTGTTGAAGTATTGCAGTTGATCTTTCAGTATCTGGTACCTCATTTCATCTTTTTGCGGATCGCCGGTGTACACCGGACCGAATTCTCCAACCCAGAGCGGCACGTGGCGGGAAAACATGAACTCGCTTTTCCTCAGGAATTCTTGCTCAAGCGTATCCTTGTCATAAAAATGGCCATTGGTGTGTCCGGGATACTCTCCTCCGAAAATGAATCCGGGAACTGCATAATCGTGATTGGTATAGACCACATTTTCCCAGACTTCTGTGAACATGCTGAAATCGGTGGCGTAGTTATTTCCTTCAAGAAAGAGGATATGTTTTGGGTCTATCTTGCGGATCGCGTCGCGAAGGCGCTTATAGTACGGGAAGACCTTTTTGCCCGAAGGATCGGCCGGCTCGTTCATCAGATCGTAGCCGGCAACCCATGGTTGATTTTTGTAGCGTCGCGCAATGACCTCCCATAAGTGTACGCCTCGGTCCTGGAATTCCTTGAAGATCCAGAACGATGCTACGTGAGTGGGATTGTCGCTGTGCCAGTGCTGGTTTTGACTTCCCGGAAATGCGTGCAGGTCTATGATCGTGTAGATCTGATGCCTGGCGCACAGTTCGATAACGTTGTCAAGGTACCAAAATGCACTTTCCTTGATAACTCCCGGATTCATATCGTCCTCGAAGAGACGATAGTTAATGGGGATCCGGACCAGGTTCAGTCCAAGGCTGTGAATGTATTCGGCGTCGGAGTCGGTGAAATAACTCTTGAGGAACGCATCGAAGTAGAGTTCGTATTTCTTTTCTCCGAGAACCTTCAGCAATCCCGCGCGCATGGATTCTTCATTTGCCGGATACCCGTCAATGAAGTTCTCCATGTGGAGCATTCCGCCCAATCCAAAGCCGCGTAAACACACCGTGTCCCCCCTTTGATTGACGATTTTGTCCCCCAGCGCGCGAAGCCAATATTCGTTCGTTGATTTCATGTCATATTTGTGTTGTTCTGAAAAAGCCGTTAATAAGATGAAAGCTTGAACGATGAAGAAAGATAAGAAATATTTTCGTCTCATAGTCTTTTTGGTGATGAGTTAGTTTGATAAAATGAAATGCAAAGAACTTCCTTCTCGTTCCCAGCGTCCCGTTGGGAATGAGACGAGAACCTGCGTCGTGCACTCGAACGCAAGGTGTATCGCACATCGACAACTCATCGGATGATCTCACCCAGAGCGGTAGCCAACCTTTTTTGAATAAGCCAGTGGTGTCCAGAAGGATCCTCTATTTCTCTCTCGCGGTAGTCGTATTGGTAATCCCTCACTGAGGAAACCACCCTCATCCGTCCGACCTCGATCAAGTCCTCGCCGGGAATTGGGGAATGTAACTATTTTAAAATTAAGTTGGAGTGTGCAAATACGCAACAGCTCAAACGAGGTATGTGACGGTCCAGAAAACGCAACCAAGAATATGCGTTTCATCATTGCGTAAACTCGTTGCCAACTTCCCGTTCCCGTAATCGGTATCCGCACGTCCCGTTGGAAGCGAGATAAAACCATTAAAACCATTGGTCCCTCACATGGAATACGACATTGTTCGTTCATGCAATGTCGGCACCTGCCTCGAAACCGGACATTGAGTGATGAGCTGTCGTGTACCCGGCTGCAATGTCCCTGATCTCCTTCCCCGCCCGTTCGATTTCGAACTGGGCCGGTTTCAACTGGGTTACTATTCGTGTTGTGCCGCCCGATATTTCAATACCCCAATTCCCTTCTGCGCCGCGTACAATCGAAAGTGACGACCAGTTTCCCGTCTGCCGAGATCCATCCGATCTTATTGTTGGGAAAACAGAGTCGTTGCTGTGGCACAGCTGACGATGGGGATAGGATTCAAAAATGGGAGATCATCCGGAGATTACTGCACGTCATTATACATATTTCCCTTAATGAGAATGTAATAATTCAATGAATGACGTTGTTTTTTTCATCTTTATTCGTATAATATTGGTGTTCTTTTGAAGAACAACTCTTTGAATATGGGGATGGTATTGTGGTTTATCAAAACTCGTATTGATCATAACGGTTGTCTATTATTAACCAGAAAATTGGGAGTCATATGAAAAGTTTGTCTTTTTTACTTGGGATATGCATGACAGCAATGTTGATCCCAAGCCAAGGTGAATGTGCAAATCCTGTCTTGACCATTGAAGGAGGAAAAGTGCAAGGTGTGCAGACGCCAACCCAGGGCGTTATTGCTTATAAGGGCATCCCTTTTGCAGCGCCTCCTGTCGGCGACTTACGTTGGAAGGAACCGCAACCGGTTCTGCCATGGGAAGGCGTAAAAGTCGCAGACAAATACGGCGATGCCGCAGAACAGGTGACGTGGGATCCCACCAGTTTTTACGGCAAGGAATGGCGGGCCAGCGGTTCCGTCCCATTCAGCGAAAATTGTCTCTATTTAAATGTCTGGACATCTGCCGCGGGTCAACCGGACAAGAAACTTCCTGTTGCCATGTGGATACACGGCGGAGGATATCGCGAGGGATTTGCATTTGAACCGGAAATGGACGGCGGTGAGGAATGGGCATCGCGGGGCGTCATACTTGTATCGGTAACGTACCGCCTCGGTGTTATCGGTTTCTTTTCTCATCCTTTGTTATCGGCAGAAAGCCCGCACCACGTATCAGGAAACTATGGCTTATTAGATCAGGTTGCAGCGCTAAAATGGATCCATGCTAATATCGCACAATTCGGCGGTGATCCCAACAACATCACCATATTCGGACAGAGCGCTGGCGCCGGCAGCGTTCAATCGTTATGTGCTTCCCCGCTGTCAAAAGATCTGGTCAGCCACGCGATCAGCATGAGCGGCGGCGGATTGGGCAGCTTCCGTTTGGGAAACAATGATCTCGACACTGCGGAGGCGGAAAACAAGGGAATGATGGATTATTTCAAGAAGACGACATTACAGGAAATGCGTGCGCTCTCGTTCGATTCATTAATAGAGATGTCAAAAAGATATGGGGCTGCTACTAAAAAACCTATGTTCTGGGGACCGGTTGTCGACCATTACCTCTTGAACGGCACCTTCAGTGATGAAGCAAAGGCCGGCAAGATTGCTGATATTCCTTATATGTTCGGATATACCGCGAATGATTTATTCGATATGACGAAAGCAGTGGAAGACTTCTGCGCACTCCGTGCAGATCAAAGCAGCAAGCCGGCGTATGCCTATCAATTCGCGCGTCAGCTGCCGGGGGACAGCAGCGGTGCATTCCACTCTTCCGATCTATGGTATGTCTTCCACTCCTTTAGGCACAGTTGGCGTCCTTTTACTGCAGGCGACCAAGCATTGAGCAACAATATGGTCGCAGACTACACCAATTTTGCCAAGCATGGAAACCCAAACGGCGAGGGAAACGGTGTCTGGACTCCTTACTCTGCGAAGATTCCGAAATTAATGGTGTTGGATGTTAAGGGAGACACAGCGTCGTGCACGATGAGCGATAAACCCGAATATAAGGGGAGTTCATTCAAATGGAGGTAACTCTTCCAACGCATTAAACTAACATGCCGTGATTTGCATGGAGTTGGTCATAACCTCGTTCCCAACGTCCTCGTTGGGAACGAGCCTTTTATGAAGTTCTGCTTCCTGGACCGTCAATTTCCCCAATCCCTCTGATCTCAATCAAGCCCCCGGTGGGAGTAATAGAATGTAATTACTTTAAACTCAAGTTGGAGTCAGTGAATATGCAATGACCCAAACGAAGTATGTTGTCACGTCCAGTCATCTCGTTCCCAACGTCCCGTTGGGAACGAACCTCTTATGAAGCTCTGCTTCCTCATCACTCCTCATTCCTCCAATCAGTCTTAACCTCAAGCAATCCTTCCATTCCTCCATAATTCCTTGCGCTCGAATATCGCCACTCCCGCGCCTCATCCACATATCCCCGTCGCACAGGATTGTTGTGGATATAATCGATTTTTTGGATCAACATCTTCTCTCCATAGATCTCCTGCGGATGACTTCCCTCCTGCCAAACCTGATACATGCTCTTTGTCTTGTGCGCTTCTTTTGCATCTTGTAACTTCTCAAGAAGACCAACAAATCCCCGACCCTGCGCATAGTCGATGATCTGTCGCGCTGTGAATGATTTGAACTCCTTGACCCTTGCCTTCAGCTCTGGGCTGGATGCAATCAGATGGAGGTGATGTTCCATAATCACATAGGCATACAATACCACCTGACGATCCTTCTGAAGGAAGCGTAACGAGTCCAAAACAAGCGCTGTAATCTCGGGATTTGTGAAGAGAGGCATCCACTCGACTATGGTGGCAGTTAAGAAGTGTGGCTGGTCTTCGTTATAGATTTTGTAGCGGCTGCGTGACATTATTCCCCCCAGATGAATGTCAGAAGCAGATCTTCATAGGAAGCTCGTTCCCAACGAGACGTTGGGAACGAGGTGAACGGATTTGTATGTGCCGCCCGATTGAAACCGAACAATCCTTTTCATCTCGCTCCCAACGAGGCGTTGAAATCGAGATGATGAACACTTCCCATCAATTCATCCACAAATTTCTGTCTAAGCTCCGGTATTGAATCGCCTCGCCGAGGTGTTCGGGGCGGATCTCGTCGCTACCTCCTAAATCGGCAATCGTTCGAGCTACTTTAAGTATTCGATCGTACGCCCTTGCTGAAAGTCCTAGTTTGGCCATTGCCATCTTCAACAGCACTTCCCCGTCGGAATCTATGGTACAGAATTCCCGGATCTCCTTCGATTGCATGTCTGCGTTTGAAAAAAGTCCGGGCCTTTTCTTAAAGCGTTTTGCCTGTCTCTCGCGGGCGCAGATGACGCGGGCGCGGACGGCGTCAGACGGCTCCCCCGGCTTCTTTTGGCCCAGCTCGGCGACTTTCACTGCTGGAACCTCGATGTGAATGTCGATGCGGTCGAGCAGCGGGCCTGAAATTTTCGCCATGTACTTCTGGATCTGCATCGGCGTGCAAGTACACTCGTGATGAGGATTGCCGTAATTTCCGCAGGGACATAGATGCGTTGCCAATCGGGATGGCCTCGA
The DNA here is from genome assembly GCA_035506275.1 of Bacteroidota bacterium. Lineage (NCBI taxonomy): Bacteria > Pseudomonadati > Bacteroidota > Bacteroidota bacterium. The sequence continues at coordinate 65,164 of DATJPT010000014.1, read as the reverse complement.
AATCGTTCTTAAAGGCCAAAAACCGTCGAAGATCCCTAAAACTCTTACCACCTGGGGAGACCACATCAAGAAGCAACGGCTGGAGCTGGGGCTTCTCCAAAGGGAGGTTGCGGAGCGACTGGGGGTCACTGAATCCTCGGTTTACGATTGGGAGAAGCACCGGACGGATCCCATGGTGCACCTGATACCCCGGATAACGCAGTTCCTCGGCTACACCCCTCCGCTCTTCCACCGACAAACGACCGGGCAGAAGATCGTCGCGTATAGGCACGTCCGTGGAATGAGCCAGCGGGCGTTGGCCCTTGAATTGAACGTCGATCCGGGAACGCTGGGGCGGTGGGAAAGAGATGAAAGTTTTCCGACAGGACAACTCAAAACACGGCTTGAGCCTTTCTTCAGGGAGATTCCTTCTTACCCTGAAATATCAAACCGTTAACTATTCTGAGAAGACCGGCACGGCTCTGTACAAAAGGCTCGCGCGCTCGCCCTTCATTCAATAAATAAATTGATTGATATGCTTTTTCGATGTCATACAATTGCGCATCAATTCAAGCACACAAACTCATTCTTGCTTATTGGTCATCGCGCTTTTACTTGTGTTCAATCCAATCCCAAGCTCCTTTGAAAAAGTGCCCATCAGCGATTGATAAGCATCGTGAATATCTATGGGATCAGAACAATTTGAAGGGCTGGAAAACAATGTTTGCCATTTTGACTCCCAGTGGACCTTGGACGATTGTCTCCGGTCTCCATCGGAGCTTTTAATGGGGGTCCGCAGTTTTGCGTCGAGCCCGGCACCAACGAACGTTTGAAAACACAAATCTTCAAATTTCTTGAATGAAGATATGAATGACGGCGAGAATAAAGGCGCATAGATGTGGACTTTTTCGTCTAACTTTCTCTTAGTCTCAATGATTTGTACTGGCGTCAGTTCTTTCCAATTACCAACGAATTCATAATAGCAATACATGTCATTTAGCAGAGGCGCTAATTCGTCATAGACAATAATGCGTTTTTCAACAACCTTTTGATTAGTCCACTGAGTCGCTTCTATGCGCTTAGCTATGCGATTAACCCAAATACCGAGCAATAGTAAAAGAAGCGGTGTAAGTACGTCAACGAGAATTTTAATTAATTCAAGGCTATTCCACGGCGATTGCATTTAAATTATGTCCCTTGTTATTCATTGCAGAAATATTTTCAATAATGTCCAGCTACGCAATGTCTTGTTAGGCCTTCACATCAAAATCAAAGTCCTGACTGAGGTTAATAGCCTGATCCAAATCTCTCATAGTATTAAGAAGCAGCACCTTGCTTTGTCGGCCGATGGGCATGCTCTCTACTATTTCAACCAAAGTGGTCTTTCTTCTTGATTTCAATATAAGGGCATTTTGGAAGAGGCGAAGCACTCCGAAAACATCTGGCTCGATGGGGTGGAAAGGAAGGGCGAGTCTGCGCCAATGATAATGCTTTTCCATCGCATGCCGGATAGCACTATTGTAGCTCATCAAAAATGGCAAAATGGCTTCCTCCGCATCAACCCTTTTGCGTGTTATTTCAGCGTCGAGGAAATAAGCCAAGTCCAAGTAGTTTCCTAATGGCAAGCCAAGTGTGCCCATTGGAATAGTTCGATATGCCTCCAATGTGTCTCGCATGATAATCCATTGTTCAGAAGCTAAATTACTTTTAGGTAAAGCCGATGCAGAATAAGCCAAAAGAACATATGCCATTTGATGCCTAAAGCTATCAATGAGTTGATCGTCTGCTTTTGTTTCTTGCCAGAATCGAATATCACTCCATTCTTTGGGGGTCGTTCCGACAAATGCGGCCATGATTATGGCATAGGGCATCTTTAACCTAGCATAGATGTCCGCCGCAGCCGAAAAATTTTGTTGCGCTCTCTTCAAATCACCTAATAGGAGTGCATGAGACCCCGATCGTCTTAAGTTAGTTGCCGCAAATCCCGCCCGCATCATGGAACTTTCTTTGGTCATTTTGTCTTCCATGTAAACTCTGTAGGTAAAACCCAGATTCTCACAAACATCCAGGTCCCTTTGAATCACTTCTATATCTAGGTCAAACTCCGCCAGAAAATCCTTGTCCATCTTATCTTTCCTTTCACGAGAGAATATCTCTTACATTGTTGTAGTTCTCCGGAGGCAAATAGAGCGGGTTGGGAGTATTTGCAGCCGGCTGGGGAATCTGATGCGCATTGATATCTCTTTTGAAATCTAGCATAGACCACAACTCAACCCGTTCAATCTGTGTTGGGGGGATAATGATTTTGGCAGTTATTTCTCCTTCGGGTTGGAAGGGCGAGTAATCATTGTAGACGTTTAACTCTCGGAGCTCTTCGGCAAACTGTTGATGGCCTATGGCTCTTTTACCAAGAATAAACACATAACAGAAAAAGAGGTAACCGTCTCTCCTCCAAGCGTCAGTTGCAAAATATAATGCTTCAAACCATGCAGGTATCAAAACGTTTCTATTCAACAACGCATCTCGTTCGACTGTCCCAGCAGTTGTCGATATAAAAGGAGTCCGCTCGTTAAATGGCCGCCCCCCTTCCTGCGGGTCCGGAGTATCGTAATGATTTTGATGCCAAATTAAATTACGTTCATTGAGACGTTGCGGTATCTCCTCATTGGGCAAGGGATTTACAAGATGCCACCAATGGCAAGTAATCCCAGATCGCATAAACGACAACGCTTCATCGTTGGTAATTCCCCCGATACCTTTGATTACTTTTTGTATGATCATAAGGTCTCAATTTTGTCAGTTTTAATTTTATGAACAATTAATAGTCCAAACTCGGTTCTAATATCTTGTCATTTTTAAGTACTGTGCAAACCGACAGTATGCTGACTATATCTAGTCAGCAACCGGATTACGGGAAAACTCAAATTAAGGGTTGAGCCTTTCTTCAGGGAGTGTCTTTCAGACGGCGGACGGACTGAGAACATCGGTAATTAAGAAAACGGCTTGTCTGCAGACGTCGCCAAACAGTATTTCTGCTGATATTCCGGTTTTTGAAGGATATTCCAAAGTTGTTTTACTTCTCCGGTAATCATCCCATCAATTCCTCTTGGCATATCAAGGTATAGTTTCATTTTATTTTCATTATTTACTGTCCATGGGTAAACCATCTTAAAACTATTTCCATTTCCTGCATCGCGAAGTTCAGTTGCCCGGCGAATCTCGTTCACATATTGATCCAGTGTTGACGATAGCACGCTGTTCCCATTGCCATAGGTGTAGTGGAGATTTCGGTTTTTGAAGAAATCATCCGCCTGATCAGCCGTCGTTCCTCCATCGACCCCAATGCTCTCATACAATCCTTGATTTTGAATGCATGTGACACTACCCATCGATGTCGATTCTCCGACCGTTGTGAGTATTGCAACCTTGGGATGAGTATTTGAAAAATGAATTCTGATCATATCGTATAATGCTCTTATATCAAAATCATTTGCGTTTTTCAGATCAAAAGCGATCAACGCCAAATTGAATCCACGGTTTTGTAAAAGCTGAGCACTAAGGTCTTTCAGATACTCTTGCAGGGATGGAGGTGTTTTTGAAAATACATCCCATATCGCCGGTGACTCTTGAACGAAAAATTTTTCGGGCTTTTCAGAGTCATAATAAACATCAGGTTCGAGACCATTCGCGCCATCCTGCAAACATTGAACGGCATCTGGAACCGTATTCGGATTATGACCGAGTAGGTAAAACTTTCGTGGCATTTTCGGCACACCTCAGATAGTGCAACATCTTGAAAATATTATTCTGTAATTATGATCTCGCTTTTTACTTTGTCGAATCCAAAAATGTTGTGAGGGCCTGGATGATCCGTGGGCGAAGTAGAACGGTAAGAAAATACGATCACGGTGTGGATCATAGAGTCAATTCTCTCTTGGAGAACGGGACTCGAATCTTCACTATGAAAGGTTCTTCTACGAAAGGATCTTCTACCTTCAGGCCAAGGATTCTGCTGTCGAAAAATTGGTCGAAGTCGTCCAGGGTGTGTAGATTGTCATTTCGAAGCTCCTTGAGTGCTGGTCGGAATGAAGACTGAAAAACCGCTCGCTTGTTGAGGTCTTCAGCAATGCCTGGTAAGAATTGCTCTCGCAAAGCGTATGTCTTGAGTCGATAGTTCCGGTGTTTTCGTGGGCTACCGATCAAAATGAGACAAAGCATGCCAAACACCAAAGCAAATTCCTTCTTAGGCGCTTCTTTAAAACCCTGAGGGTTACGAAATTCCAAAATGAGATCAGCTCCAGTAGCTAGGTCATCTTTGTTTTCACCCTCAAAAAGAAGTTGATTATCATGAGGAGAAATAAAGTCCAGTGATGACAACATGACTATTTTCCCTTTCGGATTTGTGGAAAAAGAACGAGCGAATCTTTGTTTCGTGATGCGGATGAATCCGCACCGATATTCACTTGATCATGTTTGTAATTCGGTCCAGTCTGTTCTAGTTGTACGAAATGAAGTTTATCAATTCTAAATATGAAACCGAAATAGGAAAAAAGGACAAAGACACCTACAAGAACTAAATGTGCGGCAAGGCCGTACCAAATCATAAATAGATGGTTCTTCTTATTCTTGGCAATCATTTTATTTTCATCTTCAAATTCGGTGGCACTGTAATAGAGAAGATACAGCGCAACAATGAGGGCACCGGAAAAAAAGAAAATCGCCACGAAGACAGGTACAATCTCGGTGGATACTCCTTGGCCGTAATGTTCGCGTAACCAAATCACAAGTGTCGCCAGGCCTAGTATAAATATGCCTACGACAGTAATTCCGGTCGAGATAGATTCTCGAATCATTTTTAATGAATAGGGCTCTGAGCGGGTGCCGTGAATTTTAAATTCTCGTAACGACAAAACCGCAATCAGAAAAAGCCATCCGAAAGGAATCCAGAACCAAAGTGAGCCAAGAATTGCGTAAAGCATCGGATACACCAGCCTTATTATTGAATTATTTTGGACTCGAAAGGAGTTCAATGTTAGTCAAAGGGTGAATTTCCCACGCAGTTGCTCGCCAATCTTTCTTATTTGTTGGATTGGTATTCTTAGCTTCAGCCTTGTGTTCTTCGTCAAACAACAGCCAGCCCTGAACCTTAATCCATTTTTTCAATATTGTTTTCTTCAAGCCTTCAGTAGTCCAGTCAATTTGTTTGTCTTGCATCATTTTCCTAAACCTTGGAGTAACTTCTACTATGACTCGGCTCGTCTTATCCTGATGCTTCGGATCGAGCAGAAGCTCAATATGTGTATCCATATAAAATGGATCTGTAGCTTTGCAATTACACGTTTCAATTCCTCCTTTTGAAACACTAATTACATAACCGGTGATTTCCCCTGCTTTAGCATCACTCCACCTCGTTTCATCATCACCAGGTTCAAGCATGGCCTTCAGTGTAACTTTTGTGTCATAGTCAGAATCTTTTGGAATGTCATAGCGATTCTTCTTCTTGTTGAGCACTTTCGCATTACTTTGCTTTGCATTACCCTCCATTCCGCAGTCATGATAAATATCTTGCGCAAAGCCGGAAGAGCACGAGGTCAGTAGGATTAGCAGAATGAGAAATCTCGGCTTCATGGTCGTATCCTCCACTATGTTCAATATTTCGTAATTACATCCACCAAAGAATTGAATCTAAATTTCGAACAAATCAAGTAGGGAACCGTGAATTACAATAATAATTAGGAAAGCGTCAAGTTCTCGACATCATCCGGTTTGTCATTTGATAGCTTTCGCTTCGGGACAGATGCTGTATATGCTTTGCTTTTGCCTTGCGCTAATGCAGATATATCATAGATTCCCTCCTTGATCCCTGTGAAGGTGTATCTTCCATTTACATCTGCTACGACCTGGTTTTTCTGCGTCGGATTAGCGCTCGAAGCAAGCGTGACCTCAATTTTCGATGGATCAATATCTGTTGCTTCGGGAGGAATAACAATCTTGCCGGTCAGTGTAATTTGCTTTTCGGAGGATGGACTCTTACCAGCAGGCAGTATTACTTCCTTGAGCCGGTTGAGAAGCTCGATCGCCCGGCCAGAAAAAAATCCCAAAACAAAAGAAATAGCGAGCAGCTCAACAGATGTGGAATCATATTTTACATCATTACTCGCCGTGAGTAATGAGTAGCTGAACACAATTACAAGGCTGATCAGGGGTGCATAAAAGACTTTTGCCACGTACACATAGAATTCTTCCTTCCGGAATTCAAGACCTCTCATGGCTTCTGAGCTAAAATACAATACACTTGCCAGGACGCCAAAAATCGTCCAAAAGATCACCTCGATGTACTTCTCATCTCCGCTCAGCCAGAAATACGACTGAGTGCGAATATAAATAGCATCAAGCTTCAGTTGTAGTTTGTCTACGGAATAACTCATCAGCTCACTTCGAACGCTGTCCTCCTCTGCATGAGATATGGGCTTCATTTTCTTCATTACGTAATCAATCGCATTTTTCTTCCGATCCAAGTCCGATTTCGATGAATCGCTCTTCAAAATCGCTATCGCTTCAGCAATTTCAGAGCGGCTAAGTCTATTGTCTTTCGCCCCCTGATGGTAATTGTGCCATAAGACATATCCTGCGACCGCAACCAAAAGAAAAAGAATTGACCCCACCAACCACCAGCGCGGCGATAACTTAGCATCATTTTCCATACTCCTTCTCCTATTTTATCTCGTCGCATTACCCAAAAAAGGTATCGGCAACTAGTATTGAATATTCCTATGAAAAGGACATAATCCGCATCTCAACATTCTCACGCCCTCACATCGTTGCATGTTTTCCCGGATAAACCACTATGACCGACCAGTTGAATTCGTCGCATTAAACAAACTCGAAGGCCCCCTTTTTGCCAAATGTGCACAGGAATATTTATTTGCTCGGTCACTAGGCAGAAAAAATCCATTGTCCAAAAAAATATTGACCTTTTCCATTTTGCGCACCTGGATCCTTTTGTAATTACTGTTATTCCATTACTCACTACCGACAGCGTTCGAACTTGGGGGTTTGAAATCAAACTGCAATTCTAAAAATCCAAGAAAATTGTGCATCCTCGGATCGTATTTGATAGTAAAAGGCAAGTAAAGATTCTTCGATATTAAGGGAGTAATGGTCAGGGCCAGATCAAATTCATTATTGTTCTCACCTTTCTTCAATCCCATCGGTATTCCCTCGTCTTGAAGCGAAAAGTTTCCTTCAACCAAAGAGGAGTCTTTATTCGCTCTCAAAATTACAAAATCACTTCCGGCTGACAGGAGCCATTGGATTCTATTTATTTTCGATAACCCGTTATTTGCCGTATCCTCGACAGCCAATGTACCACTCAACACTAAGTCCTTTCCCTCAAACAGGCCATGATGATATTCAGTGTTCAGGAATAATGAATCCCCTGCCCCCTTTGGGAATCCCCCTCCAACACCAATTGTCCAAAGCGAGCTTTGATCCACAGACTTAGCCACATCTTCATAATAATCATTAATTGAACTCAAGATTTTCTTTAACGAATCGACATCAATATAACTTAACCAAAACCGATCAAGACCCGAAAAATCCTTGTGTTGTAAACAATTCCTCAGATTAATTTGAAGACTATCTCGCATTGCATGATTCGACATTGTATTGAGGACCGAACTTGCCGGGAGCAAAACTCCGTCAATTTTGGTCCAATACGGTTCCAAAGCGTCAAAAAAATTCTTTGTTGTTCTATCTCTATTATTTATGATCGCGCAATTGATGGTGGGAGTGAGACCATTAATTCCCCCATTTTGATCACTGGAAAGATTTACTGAAATGTTGGTATTTCTAGTCCAATAGTTCCCCCCACGCAAGTAGACAGTGTCCACTGTCCAAAGAGAATCATGGAATACACCTTCGAGACCGTATAATGACGCTTTAAATTCATACTTTCCGTTCCCCCCAGAAAAAAAATTCCCCTTAACGGCACTCTCATAGAATTGGACTATTTTGTTGGAAGTCTCGGAATTTCTGCTTTGCGGCTGCGAGTTGGCACTCACTTTGTAGCTATTTTTCGCCCTTTGAATGGAAACCGAAATCAGAGAGTCTATCGGATTTTTGGCCGCAGCTGATGAGTCCTGAAATTGCCCCACTTGGGACATCGTCAGATCCGGAACTACGAATAAACAAGCACAAATCAGATATAAACTATTCATGATCTAGCCTCCTTAAGGAACATCAAAGGAAAGCATGTCCACAAAAGAGGAACTCGAATATAAGGGAGAGGTTGTCAAAACTCCTCCTCCAACAACGGAAAAAACTGCCTGAACAGAGCCTCCCGAAGGTGCCGATCCAGAAACGATTATCGTGTAATGACCACTGTTCAGATTAATGTTGAGTATCTGAGAATGGTCGGTATTTATGACACCGGCTAGGCCAATATTGAAATTAAGGTGAAGACCGCCCGCCCCGCCGTTAATGGTCACTTGAATTGCAATTTTGTTAACCATTTTTTCTCCTCATACAGTTTAGTTAATAATAATTATTGAACGTGAAATACATTATGACTATGGTTTAGTTACAGATTTAGGCAATTATACCCCTATGCCCCATGAATTGATATTGGTATTTACACTGCCCTCCATTGTGAAAATCCTAATGCAGTTTTGCCAAAAGAGCGGCTCGGACCATTTTAGGATCAAAAGAACTATATATGGACTTTACCATTACTTTTCCAAAATCTTAGATGATATGAATATCCTCTGTAGGATTAGATCAAAGCAAACTTCACCTTAGAGCATATTCAACTCCAAAAATCCATATATACGCTCCTTCGTGTATATATATCCGAACTCTCTGATGAAATGGAGAATTATTTATAAGAATGGTTGCATCTAATTCCCCGAATTGTCTTTCTGAAAAGGCAGTTCATATAGACGCCAAAAAATAGGAATGAGATTGGCAAGCGCAATATCGTGAATCAGGTATTTGTCTCGATGTCCCTGTCATGTACTTTTGCACTTAAAATTTGGCGTACAAATGCATCTATGATTTGGTTTGCTGCAATTTCCTCACCGACATCCCTGCGTTGCCTTTTGCCATATCCGTCTTTTGGCCAAAATACCTCAAAAAATGCAATATACCGAACCGCCGAAGACGGTAGGAGACCATATAAAAAAGAGAAGGCTTCAACTCGGATGGGGGGCAACGCACGTTGCCCAGTTGCTGAAAGTATCAACGAATACGGTATACAACTGGGAAAAGAGCCGGAGAGAACCCATGGTGCACCTGATACCCCGGATAACCCAGTTCCTCGGCTACACCTCTCCATTCTTCACCGGACAAACGACCGGACAGAAGATCGTCTCGTACCGGCAAGTCCGGGGAATGAGCCAACACGCATTGGCCCTCATTCTCAGAGTCGACCCGGGGACATTGGGAAGGTGGGAAAGAGATGAAAGTTCTCCAAAAGGAAAACTCAAATTAAGACTTGAGCCGTTCTTCAGGGAGATTCATTCAGTGGACGGAGGGACATATTAATAGATAAACAATCCCCGAAACATCATCTGTTTCGGGGATTGTTTACACGACAAAAAAAGAATTGAGTTACTTGAGCAATAACATTTTTTTCACAGCATTGTAATTGCTCGACTTGATCGAATAGAAGTAAATGCCGCTTGCAAGACGAGAGGCATCGAATTGCGCGGTATAGCGGCCAGCTGGCTTGAATTCATCTACCAATGTCGTTACATCTCTCCCCAGAACATCAAATACCTTGATCGTGACATGACCACTATTCTGAATTTGGTAACTGATGGTGGTCGTCGGGTTGAAAGGATTGGGATAATTCTGAAGAGACCCAGTATCATTAGATTGAACTACATCGGTTGAACTACCACTTTGTCCAGCGCTGCTATTGGACATTTGTCCTGTCTGGGGATTAACGTAATACTTGAATGCGGCTTCAGCAGTCGATAATTCCATCGGGGTTGTTAAGCTGGCCTGACTCTCTACCTGAGTCAGAATTGCTGAAGCAGTGCTAACGTCGTTCTCAGAATATAACGCGATGGATAGGTTGTTGAGCTCTGCTCTTACTGCAAGAGGCGTATTTGGATTTGCAGCTATAATGGCATTGTTAACCTGTTTAGCTGAAGTAACATTGCCCTGCATAAGATACAGATTGGCCAAGAGGAGCTTGTGGTCGGGGGCGGCTTGCTTCGGCAGATTGGTGAAATACTGGATGATGGCCGGTGTCGTTGCACTATCCGCACAGCTGTAGAGATACACATAAGCCGCTTGGTTATCCGGATGCGAATTCAGGTATGACAGGAAGAAATCTTTTGCTGCTGTGAAGTTATTCTGATCCCGTAGTGCTACTCCAATTAAAAGAGAATCTGGAAGATTTGATTGAACTGCAACAGGATTTTGAATTGAGTTCATGGGACTGCTGTGGCTATTGTTTTGAGCTATGCGCGGTGTAACTTCGAGACTATTCTCAATCTGTTTGATGGACGGAGTGGGATATCCAGCCCATGGGTCAGCGGTAAGCGGATAAGTAAAGTAACCGTAGCACCCCGAGTATACGTACCACAACGATGAATTAGGAGGATAGCTCCCCCACCAATCGCACTCTGCATAAAGTCCGCTCGCAGTACTCCCATCGCCAACAAGGGCATTATAGCTACTATTATTGTAAATACTATTTAAACCCCATGAAGGATATGAAGTGCTGACTCCAAATTCACCATAACTCAGATGATACATATAAAGCCCAATCAAGCAGTTCGTAACGCGGTTGTTTTTAATTCCAGCTTGGTCAAGGTCCGCACTAGGTGATGCGCCCCAGATACCAGCAATACCCCAATTATAATAATCAATATCGTTCTCTCCGACTGTTCCGCTCGAACCAGAATACAGTATTCCGGCTCCGTTGTGCCCATGATTCGTTTTGGAAATAACATTATAATAACAATTGTTATTTGAACCGCCCGTGATAATAATTCCATGATAGGCGTTTGTATTCTTGATTGTGTTATATTGTGCGGTAAAATTAGAGGACGACGTGACATTTATGCCATTCAGCAAATTATTTGTGATATTACAATTTTGTATGGTAACATTATTAGCAGTGTTTACATCCACCTCTGTTCCATACTGGATATTTGCAAAGCTGATAGTTGAGCTGTTTGCAGCGGAACCGTTTAACTGAATCGACCCCCAACTACCTGGAGATGTTGAGCCTGTTGAGGTGAATGCGATCGGCTGGGAGGAGGTACCTACGGCTTCCAGCATGCCGTTTACAACAAGGGAAGCTCCACTTGCAAATTTCAGGTTTGCACCCGGCTCAATTATCAAAGATTGTCCGCTTGGGACTGTATAACTTGACGATAAAAGTTTCGTACCTCCCCAAACAGGGTTAGAGAGAAAATTAATCAGTGTTTGACCTTTTGGAGAGCCCCAACCTGTAACGAGATCGTAACCGGATACTGCATTATATCCGAAGTTTCCATATTTATTATTATTTCCAGTTGTTATGTCGTGGAAAGCAGAGGTGTATGCGTTTCCTTCACCGAGCGGGTAAATCGCGTAATTTATGCAGCCGAGCGGACCATCACCAAGTGACACAGCTTGTTGATTGGCTAAGGCCATGAAACCAGCCCACAGTGGGGATGATACACTAGTACCTTGTACGGCTTCCGCCGATCCATTGTTATAAATATCCCAAACATTGGTGGCATTCATGGCAACATCAGGTCCGTTTCGATAAGTATTTGATGCGCCATTGGCGGAATTAGCAATGCCCTGCTGATAACTTGGGAGTCCAATTCCGTTGGAGGAAATTCCGCCTCCGCTTGCAATCCACGCTGTTTCCGATGACCAAGCACCACCAGGCGCCGTCGTGGATAGGACTGTTCCGCCTACAATCGTAACGTTGGGATCGTCAATCGCAGACCCATAGTAAGAGCCCCATGCACCCCAATCACCTGAAGCATTAAAAAAAGATTGGCCTTGTGCGGAAAGGGTAGCGAACCATTGAGGATCCGACGAGTAATCTTCCCAAAAGGCCCACGATGCACTAAACTGTTTGATGGAAGTATTTGATGCCATAGCTTCCAGAATATCTGTACTGAATTCTCCTTCATAGACTGTCACTGAATCCAAATTAGGAGCCATAGATATCGCCATCTCAATGTCAATCGATACCTCTATATCATTTTGGTCAGGAGTACCACTGCATCCATCCAACAAAACTGAACTTATGTGAACATTTGGAAGACCGGCGAGTTGTTCATAAGCAGTTATATCGCTCTGATAAAAACCCGAATTAAATTCGAGAAGTCCAACCGCCTGGCCGTGACCATTTAGCGAAACGCTTGGAACATATGCAGTCCTGAAATCATTTCCGATGTACGTTCCGTTCGGCCCGCTTCCAACCGCGGGAAGGACAGCTGTTTGAGTAGGGTTAACTTTTAAATCTGCGGGGCGAGGTATTTCATAATTATCTAACCCCCTTATCGCAAGAACTGGTACCGATAAGTTTACTGACGGTTCGACATCCGATGAATAGAATTCTCGATTTTCCGTTGGATGTTTGTAAATTACCATGTTGACGTTCAAAGCTTTTTGAATATCAGGAACAGAACCGTTTACATCTATGAGCATCCTGTCCGGGACAGTATTCGTAACGAGGAGTCCATTAGCCTTAGCAAATGAAATCACTGATTGATAATCTGTCTCAGTTGGACTGAATTCCGAAATGAATTCTGAGTGAGACAGGAATTGGTGATACCGCGGACTCGTTGGATCGTAAAGGTCATGGAGCAAAGTCGTGAGAGCCTGTTGATTGCGTAGTGGAAGGCAAAAAACAAGATTCAAGCGAACCGTTGGATCCATGCGGCTGATGGATTTCAAAGAAAGTTGCTTGACAATGCCTGGCGTCCGGCTATGTACCACTTGCATGGCATGGTTCTGCTGTGCTAAGCTCAAAGAGCTGAAGACGAAAAAAAGGGCAAAAACAAAAAGCATTTTGATCGGTTTCATTTGAGTTTTCTCCTTATGTCTTGAATTTTGAGTTTTAATTCGTTACTATTACTGATAGCAAATAAAATGGCATACGCATCCCTTAAAAACGGGGATAGCAGGGTTTAGCCGAGTTATTTGCCGATACTAGGCTATGGGCGGCGCCACTACGCCGCCCATAGTTATTTGAACGCTAACATTTATTCCTCTCCTTTTCTTCCAATTGTTGGTTAAAGGAACATATTATTTTATTACTGCCATCTTTCGGGCAGCCATATAGTTCTTAACCTCAAGCCTGTAGAAGTAAACGCCACTCGCAATGTTTCCCGCGTTAAACACTGCTTTGTAATTTCCTGGATATTGTTTGGCATCGACTAGGGTTGCAACTTGTCTGCCAAGGATGTCATAAACTCTCAACTTCACGTTGGCGACCTCTGAGATTTGATAGCTGATCGTTGTGGATGGGTTAAATGGATTTGGATAATTTTGTTCCAGTTGAAACGACCCCGGTATAACAGAGGCAATAGGTTGATTGACACCTGTTACTGCAGAAAGTGAGGCACACCAAATACCGCTAAGTTCTGTTCCGACAAAAACGCTTGAGTCATTGATGAATAATGACAAGACGGGTCCGTCTGGCAGATTCTCTCCCATGTTGACCCAATTGTTATTGCTGATAGTGGAGGTATAAAGTCCCGGTTCGGCGCCAGCAAATACATACTTACCATGTACGGCGATTGCATAAACTTGTGGATTAAAAGGAATGCCGGAACTAAAGGGCGACCACGTTAGGCCTCCATCCGTAGAAAGAAAGACTCCTCCAGGGGGGCTCGGAGGCGAGAAGCCAATTGGAAATGGCCAAAAATACCGTCCACCAAAGACAATTGAACCAGCTGATGCCAGCGTGTTGATGTTTATTAAGGTGTCGTTCCCATTGGACCAAGTTTCGCCGTTATCCGTTGAAAGATAAACGCCGTCATGTGTCCCAGCGACGACATTTGAACCTGACGTTGCCAAAGAGGCTAACTCAGGTAGGTATTGGCCTACATTTTTCCATGTTGTGCCATTGTCTGATGAAAGAAAAACTCCTCCGCTATCCTGAGTTGCCGACACGAGATTTGAAGCGCTTTGGACAAGCATCGATGGATGAGTCGTATCTATCACTCCGCCATTAATCGTATTCCACGTTTTGCCTTTGTCCGATGATACATAGATTCCACTATTCGTCATCGCGTAAACATCTTGACCAAGCACTGTTAACGAACTAATAATCCCGCCGTGTAGGGCCGTATCTGCAGCCCACGTTGCGCCATTATCGGTAGAGGAGTATAATGAATTGTGATCCATCACCGCGAAAACGTCAGAACCATTGCCTGCAATCGAATTTACTTCTGATAGAACAATCCCTGAAGACGTGGAAGTCCAGCTTGCACCATTATCAATTGAACGGAATACTCCATTGTTAATTGTTGCTACGAAAAGAGTCGTATCTTCTATTGCGATTGAGAAAATCTGATTTCCCGGTAAGCCATCGTTTGAAGAATTCCATGTAGCGCCACTGTCCATAGAGATATAGAGTCCAGAGCTTGTTCCTGCAAATATCATATTTTGATTCGCTGCTAACGAAAGAATTGGGACGTAGGACCCTGACACTTTAGGCAACCCAGTATTATCAGAATTCCAGGATATTCCATCATCGGTGGATCTTACCACGCCGCTTGGCGTCCCCTCCAGTGCGATGGAGTTGTGTATGAGGATACAGTTTGTCAATCCAGACGGCAAGCCGTTACTGACGAGATTGGCCCAACTATCGCCCTCGTCAGTGGATATCATAAGACCATCATGGGTAGTAGCTAGCAGTCTTGTGCCATCTACAGCAAGACCAGTAACCATTGCCTGATAAGCTGACATGCCATTTTCAATAGCGGTCCAGCTCGCGCCGTCATCGGTTGATCTGAACATGCCCCCCTCTCCTCCGGCAAAGATAGTCGAGTCCATGGTCGCCAAAGCCTCTATATAGGCCGTGAATCCAAGATCTCGTTGAACCCACGTTTCGCCGTTGTCTGTGGAAACGATGACACCTTTGTCCTCCGTACCCGCAAAACATTCAGACCCCTTCAGCGTGAAGCACAGAGTGTATATGTTGCTTACGTTCGTCCATGTGACACCATTGTTAGTGGATCTAAAAATCCCTCCAGAGGTTCCAGAGAAAACGTTTGAGCCAGCCATAGCAACTGTCCATAAGCCTCCACGAGTTGAACCAACTGGAAGTTGCTTCCATTCGCCCTGAACATCTGAAATAGAAAGTAAGATTGTTAATAAAGTGTATGATATTGCCCCAAACTTTTTCATCTCATATCCTCTGTCAGTTGTTTTGTCTACGCGGCTGAGGGTTAATATCGTTTTTCTGAACGCAATTAGGAAAATGTTTACATCTTTAACCAGATTCCAGAGATGGGTCATTTTGAAGATTCTTTTCAGTCGTTGCCAAATCTCAAGCTACTGATAAGTCAACAACGATCTCGCAAATCAACTCTTTCTCACTGGAACGGGAAAGAATATCACTTAATAAATTACTTTTTGCTTTTTCGGATCTCCCTAAGTTCCGAATATCCCGAGAGGCAACAGTCCTGAAGTAAAGAGAACAAACAATGGAGGCTTTAATAATAGAAGGACAAAAGCGGGGAATTTCGGTTTATTGAAAAGAAAGTAGATTAGATTTCCGCTTCGGAAGGATCTAAATGGCTTTTTCCATAGACCATTTACAAATATCACCATTCCTCCATCTCAATATCAACTGAAAGGAAATTACGATTAAAGAAGGCTCATGTCAATGCCAATTTCTTGCGCCATTTATTTTTTCTCTACATTTCGCCTTGCAGCTCGCATTCGTGTTCCTTTATCATAAATCGACTTGAAGTGTTCGAATTTGCAACTTTGTTTGTAATGTGCTGCAGTAATTCCAAGATGGTGACGAAAACTCCGATAAAGGTCTCTCGCACTGGCAAATCCTGCTTTTTCCGCGATTTCGTTTAATTTTAGATTTTCGAAACATATAAGAAAAGTTGCGTAGTGTAGACGAAATCCAATGAGCAGCTGTTTCAGCGTGATAGTATCGTTCTGGTTTTTGAACTGCCGTTCAAGATGACTTGGATGAACATTCAGATCCTTTGCAAGATTCTCTATCCTAATGTTATTTCTAAAATCCGTCATAAGCCTTAATACAGCCATTCTTATTATTGGTGAGCAGAGCTCTAAATGGACCCCAAACATGTTCGGGTCGGGTTGATAACCGTCAATTTTCGGATTTCTCCGAGAACTGAAAATTGATGTTTCGTCACGCATTGGAGATAAAATGTTCTTAGTTGAATAGTAACTTAATCGCGCTCAAACTCACGCCTTAGATTCCGATCTTTAATCATTCGTCAGGTCGAAATATGTCAGAAATCCACCCGTTGCCATTTTTCTAGGAATGAATTAACGAGTGCGTTCTGTGTAACCTTCTACCTGATCAGGATCGGGAACTCTGTTCCTCCGTATTTGATTGGATGCTCTTTGCGTTTTGCATTCAACTTTTTTTCTGACTCCAACCTATTTATTTATTTCAAATTGAGGCCGATTGTGATCGTGTCGTACGGCTTCAATGCCTTGGTCGGAGAGGCGCCCGTTTCGGGGACGGCATAATATTTGAAGGCCATTTGTTTTTTTGTGATCTCAACAACCATGTAACCATGATTCTGGTCGCAATAGCATTCTAAAGTACCAACAGATCCTGGCATTTGAATTGGCAACTTGGTCCGATGAATTTTCTCTGATAGTACATGCAACCGATGATTGTAGCCTCCAGCGCCAATGACAAAGAAAGGCACTTCCTCCCCCCATAATTCACCGTTGAAACGTTGATAATTGTGAACGTGTCCGGACAGCACTGCATGCGGGATCCGATTTGCCTTCCCGCAAGCCTGTTCAAAGACATCCTTGAGATGCTGGCTTCCCGGATGGGCTCCGAAAGCGGAATAGATGGGATGGTGAACCGCCACAATGAGTGCTTTATCCTTCGGAGCGGCGATCAACTCTGATTCAAACCATGCAATTTGATCTGGCTTAAGCTCGCCACCTTCAGGGCAATTGCTGTACAAACCGATAATGGTTGCTAACGGTGTTTCGAGCGTCCAATATACATTAGGCTGAGTCATCGCATCGCGCGGCGCCTCCTTTGCTTCAGGAGTATGGATGGGGGCACGCGCGCAGAAATTATTCACAAAGGCATCCAATGATTTTTCTCCTGTTGTTGGATCCACATCACCGTCATGGTTCCCCGGAATTGCAAATATGGGAGCCGGGTAGCGCATATAAGGTTCATAGAACTGAGCGAAGTAATTCATCGCTTGCCCCTCATAATACACAACATCGCCAAGATGGTAAAAAAAGGCCGGGCTTGATTCTCCCTTGTTAGGAGAAAAATCTTTTTCCATATAAGAAGCTACATTCTCAATATCGGTGGTTTCATTGACTCCCCCAGTATCACCAACCGTATGAAACACCAATTTCCCTGTTGCATTGATTCTTTGAATCTCGTCAGGCGACAAAACAGATTCCAGCGATAAGCGAAAAGGTGACTGGCCAGTTGGCTGAGGGAGGTTTTGCCATGGTTGAGGAGGAATTTTCTTCTCATCCAAAGGCGCATGAAAATGTAAAGGCAAAATATCTGAGCCAAAGTTAGCTTGACCTTTTATTATTTTAGGAGTAACTCTGGCCGATAATGTTGTCGTGGCGAGTCTCGCCTTCTTCTTTGCAGAGGACATTTTCCGTATTCCTTTCTGATAACAATTCACATTTTGTATTTTTTCAACGAAAAAACAAGCCGACTATTATTTAATGAGTGTGCTCCAGATTATTTATCTTGTGATAGTTCCAGGTCCTGTAATCAAATTGACGTTATCTTTTTCTCAATGTGGGTTCAATCTAATTATTAGATATGCGCCGGCGGCACACTTAGAAATTGTAATCTATACCCAGCATGGGGAAGGTACCAATCGCCTGTTTATCTATATTGCGTGTTGAAACTGCAACTACCAACCCGGCATAATCGAAAAATGGTTGCCAAGACCATCCCACCAAAGAAGTTAAACAATCGAGGTAATCCAGGCTTGCCCTGAACCCAACCACTGCGTTGTCGCCGAATATCTTGCTCCCGAGATTTGTACCTGCAACTAAACCAAGGCACCTTGAGTCGTAAGGCTTCATGGGGCGTAAAATATACAAATGTGCCAACAAGAATATATTCGCACTGGAATTATCGGAAAAATTATCCATCACGGCAAACCCTACCCCTAAACGTGACCTATCCGGATTCTCAAAATTGAAGTTTATATAATCAAATGGCTGCTTCCTCCCAAAAGGTGGCACAAGTTCGATCCGGTCTTTTGTATTTGTAGCCAAGCTGAATTTTGCGGTCGCACAGAATAACGAATCCTTTTGGGGAATCGATGCGAGATAAGTCAAGCGGATCTTAATTGATGAATCCGATACAGGGCTGGGTTGATTTGCCTCACTACCAAGGTGCGTGCCACCAACTAGTGAGGCGGCAAATCCCAGGATTGAGCTTAAGGCCAGCGCGTTGGGGGTGTCTGATAGTTAAGCACGTTTCTTGTCATGATGAAAGCCACGGATGAATCTGTAGGGTCTACCGGGAAGGTACGCTGACGAGTCATAAGTGAGTCCTTCTGGGATCGAGTATCTTTAAGAGTGAAGGTTGAATAGGATTTATAGACCATTGTGGAATCATGAATATTCAAATCATGAGTAGCCAAGACAAGAACATAAATGTATGGCTCCTCCCAAAGGTGATCCACGCCCTTTCCCCCTTGAGAAGTTGCATCGTAACAGTGTCCTTATTACCCACCTTATTGATAAAAATGATGAGATCAGGTAGGTGCTCGTCTTCAATCGGCCCATAGAACCAATTCAGTACGGGTTGCCAATTTGTTTTCTCATTTTTCTTAATATCAACTATGTTTACCAAAGTAGTCTAATCGGTGACGATGTGGTCTGCCCCATGAGCGTAATCTTTATCTTTACTATTTGTCGGCACAACTGAAATCATGCAGGCAATGATCAACAACGGCATCAATACACTAACTCGAGGCGATACCAATCTTTCCATACGTCACCTCCGTGACTTGTATAGTGAAATGATAGTCGATTTGGACCGACCCATATTCGAATCCTGGTAAATTCTCCTCTACATTATATATCCCCTTCGCCGATGGAAATGGAGAAATCTCCACTAAAATGGATGGATTATTGAGATAACTGAAGCCTGGTCCAACAGCAAACTGGCCGTATGATTTTGAGAATTTAACCCGCATGCTCGCGTCCACCTCCTAAAAATTAGCGCTTGGAAAGACATTTAGTCTGGGCACCAACGATGTACGCATGGGAGAACGCAGCCGAGATACCATAATTCAGTCAGTTTATGTTAACGCCTCCAATCGCGCTCACCAAGGATGATAGGGTAATATGCGAACAAACTTATTGGAAGGTGAAAAATGGTGCACTCAAGAACAGAATTAATCCACCCCTTGGTAATCCCGTCGGGCAAATTGCAGGCATTGTTCATCAGGATGAGTGGACTTACCATTCAGATTTGGGTGGCCTTTTTTGCTATATCATCCTCGTTTCTCGAAAACCTCGGGAATTTCGACAAATTCTAAAACCTGGGGAGATAATATCAATAAGCAGCAGCTTGAGCTGGGACTTCTGCGACGAGAAGTAGTTCAAATTCTGGAAAGTCGCTGAAACCTCGGTTTATGATTGGGAGAGGGCCCGGACAGATCCCATGGTGCACCTGATACCTAGGCTAACACAATTCCTCGGCTACACCCCTCCGCTCTTCCACGGACAAACGACCGGGCAGAAGATCGTCACGTACAGGCACGTCCGTGGAATGAGCCAGCGGGCGTTGGCCCTTGAATTGAACGTCGATCCGGGAACGCTGGGGCGGTGGGAAAGAGATGAAAGTTTTCCGACAGGAAAACTCAAAACAAGGCTGGAGCTATTCTTTACGGAGATTCTTTCAGGCGACGGTAGGACTGAACGATGATCCAGGCAATTTATCCCGTTTTCCTTTCACTTCGCCGATTGCGTGTTTATTTCAATTCGATGTACTGGGCATTTTTTGATTTCCACAAATCGTAAGGTTTCGTGCCCTGGAAATCATCAAAGGCGTGAGGCTTGCCTGAGGTAAAATTCATGTATTCGACAATTCCTTTTTTTGCTCCGTTCCAGAAAAGGACATCCCCAGCCTTCAATATCGCGAAGGGGTAAACCGAATAACTGACATTCGTGTCTTCCTTCTTTACGATAAGAGATAGCGGCTCCCACGAGTGATCTTCTTCATGTGCGGTACCTGTGACGTCTGACGTACGTTGCCATCCCTTAATAACATTCGCATCAAATGGTTTCATTGATGGAACGAATGAGCATTTGATGAGCAATGGGTCAAGTCTCAAAACCATATCCAAAAAAATGGCGTGAAATCCATGCCAGTGGGCGGCAATTTGATCTTCTTCCACCGTGCCATGACCGCGCGTAATGTTGCGAATCCACCGGAACCATTTCAGCCATTCCAGATAAGTCGTCGGCTGCGAACCGGTCCATTTCAAACCTTCAACCGAAATATCCTCTATCACTTTTTTGGCAACCTCGTGCGGGGACTGCCTCAGAAAATTTTTAATGCACTGAATGATATCGTCATTGGTGCTTGCGGGAACGAGCGTTTTGACCAAGTCTATCCAACGTCCCAACCCGGGCTGGTCAAGGTCGTATCTATATGCATTATTGGCCGCAGCTCTTGTCCATTGGCTTACGGAAAGATACATGACCGAGAGTTTAAGAATAACCTCGATACAATCTAGCAGATTCAGAAACCTTTCTGTATTGCTTTGTGAAAGCCTGAATCTTAAGTAGTTGTTAGCCAGGCATGGGATTCCTTCCGTGGAAAGCAATCTAATTTGGAGTAGAAGTTCAGATGGAAGTTCATCATCCGATTTGCCAATTGGGATTGCCGTTGAGGTCAGTCCATTGGTCAATTCTGAAATAATGCTTGAAATCCTCTGTCGATCCGCTTCCTCTGATGAAGGAAGAAAATTGAAAGTCTGTATCCCCCGACCTTCGAAAATGCTTGTAGATATCTTAAGAGTTGATTCCACCTGAATGACAAAAATTCGGCCGGTGCAGATCCTCATATAATTCTGTATCGTCAATTTGAATTCGTTTGAGGGCCGATCCTTGGCGGAAACAATCAATAGTAATGCCTGAGTTCGATTTATGGCCTCAAGCGTTAAATCTGTTGAACGCCTCCCGAATGAATCTACATTTACAAAAAAGAATGGAGTATTCATCGCTTGCATCATGATTGCCGTCCGGAGTTTGCGAAGAATTTTGAGACCGTAGAATCCAGGAGCTCCGTGCTCAAGGACAACCACGCCAACGGCACTCCAGCCACTGTATTCTCCTGATTGATAGCTCTTATAGTATTGGCCGGGGAAGAAGCGTTCAAAAAAGAACCACATCATCCCAGAAACAAGAAGGAGGCTTGCGTACGCAAATGCAATCCCTGCACTTATCAGCCAACGAAATGTTCCGGGTGGTATGAGAAAGAATGCAATCGTCGGCCATGCCGCAAGAGCAGCGGCTATAACCTTTATGTGTTTTGCAGAGATAAAAAAATATGAAAATCTGTTAAATATGCTGAGTAGGCCAAGGAAGAAAATATAGAGCCCAAAAAAGAAAAGTATGGCTTTGGTAGGAGTGGAGGCGAAAATTGATGATACGTAGATTAAGAGGCCGCCTACCATTAGTGTGAACAATTGCAAAACCCAAATCAACCGTTTTACAAATGGCAATTCTAGAATTGCCCGCGCATCAATGTCTTCATTCATGGTGCATGCCCCAAAGCGCTAGTAGTAAAAGAAGAACTCTCAAGTCCAATTTACATTGATCTTGTTGGCCGCAGAGATCATTGGACTGGATTGACTTCAAGGATACAGAGGTGTTAAATGACAGTGTATGGAATTATTTGGAAATAAAAGCGAAACACCAGACGAACAACTTCTAAGAGAACAAGAGTTGCTGGAGAAAAGATTGAGGAGTTTGATTAATAAGAAAGTTTCAGGATTCGAAATTGAACACATGGGGGCATTCATTGTCAAAATAACTTTTGATGATGGCACTATTTTAGAATTTGATAGCTGGGATAGTTCCAATGATGTTCCGCACCCCGAGGGCGTCAAGGTCTATTCACGAGAAGATCACGATAAACAAGGAGGATAGTAGCCACTTAGGTGTGTTGATATCCAGACAATTCCTAAGTGGCCATTTTCACCACGCTCACCCTGCACATTTCAATCTGGCGCAAGAATCTCATGATACCGACCCGTCTTAATTCAATCCTCAAAAAATATGGCAATGATAAATACTCACTTTGCACCCTTCTTTATTCGTTTTAATGTTTGGCCGATGACCTCGGCAACCGTTTCACGCCTCCTCCTATTCTCACTTTCGGAAACGGCCTGATAGTGCACTTTGACACGGTATCCCTTAAACTTCTGTTCGCTCGTGACCTCCACAGCCCCCGGTTTATCAAGAAAAAGGAACAGCCCTTCAGGCTCGAAGAAAAGCACTTTGCTCTGGTCAGAAGGTGGCAGCTTCTCTGTCATCAGCTTCCTAATCGCCTCAAGGTTCTTCTTGTCCGTTGAACAAACGACGACCGGATTATATCCCGCCTTGAGGCACTTCTCTATATTATGAAGCTCTTGTACATCTCCTGTCGTGACAGATATTTCAACGGCAATACGTTTTCCATCCCGTTCCAAACCGACATCCACCCGCCCGCCGTCACCGCTCGGCTCTTCAATCACGGCCTTATAGCCGCGTTGTTCGGCCATCTTTTTGACCAAGGTTTGGAAATACCGGTGCTGCGAAATGTCCTTGCGTGCCGTAAGATCGCCGGAAGGAATCGAGTCTCGTTGAGGCGGTGGAGTTGGCCTCGGTTTCGGAGTGTCCTCCTCTTTCGGTTTGACTCGCGGCTGCGGCGCTCGGTTTATTTCGACCGGGGTACTTTGCGGTTGCGGTGTTTCGGTTTGAGGCTTCTGGGTCTCCACAGGCGACACTTTGCGCCCGTACCGCTCTCTCGTAAATGCGATTATTTTCTCACGCCTCGTTGAAGCCGTCTCGGGCGCTACCGGAGTTACTTCGTAGGTTTTGAGATTGAAATCATAGTCGCTCCGCTCCACCCGGACGATTGCCTCCCCCACGCCGAGATTCATCAAATCCGTCGCGTCGAAGTGAGTGAAACCCGATGCCAGCTTTTGGGCATCGTTGTCCCCCAACGCAAAACAAATGCGTGTCGAAGGGTTCGTGATCACCGAATTCTCCAAGGCTGCGTCCGCGATCTGGTGAAGGTCCTGATGCGCCAAGACCAAACCAAAACCGTATTTTCGTGAACCTGAAAGCGTCGAGATCATGGAAGGAGTCGCAAAATTCTGGAACTCATCGATATACAGAAAGAACGGCGTGCGTTCGCTTACGCTCATTGCCTGCCTGCCCATGACCGCCTGGTGCAACTTGGAAACTATGAGCGAGCCGAGAAGGTAAGAATTTTCTTCGCCTATGATTCCCTGCGGGAGCTTTGCCAGGAATATTTTTCCGGTCTCGATGATCTTCCTGAAATCAAGCCCTTCCCTCTGCGCCACGATATTGCGGACGATCTTTGAACGCAGAATCGCGTCGAGCCGCGTGATGATCGATATCTGTGAGCCACCTCTTAAAAGCGGATACTCTTTCTCCCAAAAGTAAATAACGGCAGGATCGGCTCCGGCCCGGAGGATAGAGCGGCGAAAATCATTTTCCAAGAGGAACCGTTTCAGCTCTAGCAGCGTCCCACCTTCCATGCTGCCGAGCACCGCTTCAATCGCGTTCGATAAGACGGTTGTCATCTGGTCTCCCCAGCTCGTCGAGAAGCGCCGGAAGAGTTCCGTAAGATCGGATGAGAGAACGGTCTGCTCTATGTCGGAACGGGCCTCAAGGATGTTGAAGCCGACAGGATATCCGGCATCGCTTGGATCAAAGAGAATCACGTCATCCAATCTTCTCTCGGGAACAATTTCTTCGATCTTCTCCACGAGGTCCCCGTGCGGGTCGAGCACGGCGACTCCTCTTCCGCCTTCGATGTCCTGTTTGATCATATTGAGAAGGAGGGTGGATTTTCCGGTCCCCGTTTTGCCAATGATATGAACATGACGGAGCCTTTGATCGACGCTTAAAGAAGCTTTCGTCTTTAAGTCGCGGTTGAGGTTTTCACCGAGAACAAATGCGTGCCCCCGTGCAATGGAAGGAACCGCTTTTGTCTTCCCCGAATCCCGCTTGAGCTTTGAGGAATGGATCGAAGGCGAGGGAAGATGAACGAGACCGAGCAATTCGTCGCTGTTCAAAAGCATGCCGCTGCGGTGGGACGTGCGATTTTTCACGTCATAGAAATGCAGCGCATCGTCGTAGTCATCGTTCGTGAGGGGAATCAGTTCATTGGAGGCAGGATCCGTGAACGGATGGAGCCCAGCGTAAAGATCTCTCACGATGTCCCAGGCGCGTTCGCTTGAAAGGCTTTGTCCGACAAGGCGGAGAATCACCGAGAAGAGGGGCCGGTCGATTTTTTGTTCCGCAAGATCAACCATTTCCGGCGCGTCGATAAAAAAGGAACTGCCGTCGTTGTTCCGCACCGCCCGCAGAATGCTCAATGCCCAGGGAGCCTCGGCCGCTTTGAAAAGAACCTGCACGAGGCCGACCTCGCCCTGTCCCAGATTCTCCAGAGCGCCGAAGATCGTGGTGAGCGTGTCGGGACTGAAATTCTTATACGTGCGGAGCGGCCGCATGAACTCATCGCTCAACCCGCAATCGGCGATTACGGTGTGACCTTCGGCAAGGATTGCGGCAAATGATTTTTTCTCCTGGACGGTTGCATCGGGAAAGAAAGACCTGATTTGCTGCTTCACGTACCGAACGTCCCGCTCGCGGCAACTGAACTGGACGATGATCGCACCCTCCGTTCCGAGAATCTCAAAGCTGACGGGAGAAGAGCAGGAACTTAGGCTAAGGAGAAAATGCTCGGCGTATTCGTGCGACAATTCGCTGTTGGAAGGGAGCGTGACGGCGAATTCTATCAATTCGCTCTCATCGGAATCGACGGTCGGCATGATCTCCGCCGCCGGTTCCGCTGGCAGCTCCATCTTTGGCCCATTCCCGAACGCCTTTTTAAGATCATCGGCCAGATTACTGAGGAAGGTCGATTTGCGGCCGTCGTCGATGAAGAGATCGTCCCTGCGCGATGCATGGAATTGGAACGGCTGGAACGGAGGCTCGAGCTCAATCGTCGAATCCCACAAGAGCCAGCCCCTCCCCTTCACTTCCCAGTCGTAGAATTGCTTTGTTAATTCTTCCGCATAAAAGTCTCCCACCTGCCTACCTCCTCTGTTTGAAGAGTTCGCGCATGATCGGTTTCCGTTCCGATTCCGTCATCGAACGGAGTCCCTGCCCCTTGATCCTGTCGTCGAGAACTTCAAGAACGGCCTGATGCACCGAATCCTGAAACATGAGAGCCGTGTCTATGCGGTAGAACGTTTCGGGACTGAACAATCTGATCAGCGGAGGGCCGATGAACGGGAGCCCGTTGATGATAGCGCCCATGGTTTTCATGTTTTGCCCCAGCCACCAAGAAACAAAGAAATCCGTCCCAAACGGAGCGGCACAGACATCGAAAATGTGATCTCGCCGGCCAATCCTCAAGTACATCCTTTTCGCCGACGCGATTCCACCCTCACGATAATGCGTGACCTCGACCTTTACTTCCGGAACTTTTCGCTTCTCGATCACCGCGTCGAGCGCATTGTAGTAGTCTTCGACCGAGAATTGAAGCCCCTGGATCAGATTATGCCAGTGCGAGACGATCACCGGTTTTTTGGGGCGTATCAACGCGATAACAAAAAAAACAAATAATGTAAAGACCGTGAGTCCAATCATAAGTGTCCCCAGTTAAAATGAATGACTTCTTGATTGTTTGATCCAGTTCACAAGAAATGAATAGTCCAATTTTCTTGAGTCAAAAATTCAAAGTAGGAAGAAATACTTTTTGAACAACAAATGACTCAGGCACAACGGAGTGACCCCATCGAGTTGGTCTTCAACATTTACAACATTTTGAGAAGCTACCATAGTACCCCTTTCAATGTTTACCCGGAAAGAATGGTCATCCTCCCTCGCCCCCAAAAATAGTTCAAAACATTTCAGGAAAATCTTGAAAGCGAAGAAGCGGGGCACCCGCAAGCCAATGAGCAGATTATTGTTAAATCTGGCTCCAAAAAATCAACAACGGCGTTGGGTGGATTCGGCTATTTGTTCGATGGTAACGCCGGACCGCAACGTTAAAATCAATGTTGCGTTGCTCGCACTAGCCTGTACACGACTTTTTGGTGGCATTCCCGGCACGGCGGAAACTCTTTCCCCGCGACCATTGTGATCTGATGAGGATGGGCTATGTGGTTAACAACCTCGTATATCCCGGAAACAGAGCAAGTATCTCCCGTCGATGGCATACGATCTCCATGATAAGTGAAAGTGAGTTTTGAGGTGGGATCAGCCCCCCGCCCCAGTCGGAAACTTAAACAAACACATTCAAATAATCAAGGCATGGGTCCCAAGGCAGGATTCAAGGCAGGATTCAAATGGATGATATTCAGGCCGCGCATAACTTATCTAACCATGGTTTCCATTTTTTGCATGTCGATAACTTCTAAAATCAAATCGGCCTTGTTATTTGACCAATCCGCAGCCGGCCAATCCAAGTGCCACCGCGTCAAACATATTCCGGTGATATTCTTCCTTCCATCGCCTGTCCGAAGTGAGATATGGCCGAAGCTCCGGATATTTCGATACCATCGCTTTCGCGACATCCTCTTTACCTGCCTCCCCGTTACCACACACAATTTTTCTCACCGAATTCGTTGCGATGGTTTGGACTATAACCCCCTTTTTCAATCCCATTCTTCGAATCTGCTCTGTAAGCTGATTCAAGGTCTTCGAGTCCTTGTTATTTCCAAAATATGTTTTCTCGACAAACAGGATATCCGGATTGAAGTCTTCAATCAATCTTGAAACGATCGCTCTCCCTTGGACCAAACGGAATTGCCCTGTTCTCCCATCCGAAATTGTCTTCACCCCGTAGTGAATCAGCGCAGATCCTTCTAGCAAGGCGAAACCGAGATGTTTTGTCCCTGGATCAATTGCGAGTATCTTTTTTGCTTTCTTCATTTTCGCTCATAATTGTTTTTTTTCGACCTTTCGGACACCAGTCTCAAGTTCACTCATACAAACCTTCCCAATCCCGACGGTTTCAAACATCCGAATCAGATAAGGGTTTTTGTTTTTCGCTTCCCGCTGAAGCTCGTTCGATAGGAAGGGATATCGAGCGACGACTTCTTGCATCAGGAGCTGCTTGTTCTTTCTCTTCTCCGGCAGCAATGCCTCTTCTACTTCGCCGATGGAGTACTCACGAAGCGCGAGTCCGGCCTTTTTTGCGACCTCCTGCATCAAAGAGATGATCATGCGAAGATCACGGGAGCTTCTCGAAGGATGGAATTTCTTGAACGCGACAACGTGAACACCATACTGATTTATATATTCCGAAATCATCTCCCGAATATTCTCCCGCCTGGCAAGCTTTACCGCCCAATCGCGGAGTTCGTCTCCGACGAAGATGGCGATGCCGAGATACCGGCTGCCAGGGTTGATCGCCAAAATATTAAGCTGATCTTTTTGCATAGTGGTTTACGAGGTAGACGAAGAGCGCGACGCGGCTCTTTTTGATTTTCTCTTCCGGGGTTTGTTTTACCTGAGATAACACCTCCCTGAGCAGTGATTCGGCATAACGCTTGGTATATTGCAGATATTTCCGGGGATTCCTTGGATCACCGAGTGTCTGAGCGATTTCCAACGCCAGGAGTTCCTCTTTCGTCTGCGGTTTGAATTCTTCATTAGAATCCGTTCGTCGGTTAATTTTTTTTACACTAACAACATTGTTGTTATTATTTCTTGTTAAACTAGTATTGTTAGTGTCAACTGGTGCATCATCTGAATTGCACCGGTGCGACACCTGAATTGCACTGGTGCAACTTCTGACTTTCAGAAGCTGATAAACGGAGTGATCCCTCCCCTTTCCGTTGGATCTGATAAGGCCCTGATCCTTTAGCTTTCTCACGGCTCTCGACACGGATGACCGGCAGCAGCCGAGTTTTTCCGCGATGTAGCGCTGAGACGGATAGCAACTCTGGTTCTCGTCGGCCATGCTGGCCAAGAGGTGGTAAACGCACGCAGAAAGAAACCCGACTTTCGGGGCATATTCCTGGATCACTGGTTTTGAGACCCAATACCATCCCCCGTCTTCCATTTTCCTGATATCATTTTGTGGCGCTATTCCGTTCATTGGTTGGAATTCTTTGTCCCGAGAACCCTTTCCTCCCGATCACGGATTTCCACGCGCAGCGCTCTCACGTGATCGAAGAAGAGCGCATCGACCATGCTCCGGCAGAGGATCGCTAGCCGGATCGCGTTCATGAGACTTGGAATGCAGCGACCTTTCTCCCACCTCGATACAAGGCTGGCACTCCTCAGGCCCAGAATGGCAGCGATCTCTTTTTGATTGAGACCCCGGATCCTACGATACTTCCTGAGAAGATTCGGAATCTTTTTATATGTTTGAATCGACATCGTTTAAGAATACCAATCGACCTATATAGAAAATAAGGTGGGAGAAATTGCCGCTTCCGACAACTTTGCTTGACGATGAATTCAGCAAAATATTCAGCAAAATATTCCTCTTCTTCGGGTTGCGGTTGGCTCCTAATTCCTATAAATTACCGACGTAAAACAAAAGGAGATCGTAAATATCTAGATAAAGAAATAAAAACATAGCGTAGCTTCGGCTACTGTTTCAACCCGAATACTGTCACTATTCACAATTCTGAAACGGTTGCTCGAACTGCGCCCTAGAAAAGGGCGTGGCTCGAAGCGCTTTCAGAATGGGCCTGTGACAGGGCTTGGGTTGAGAGCGTGTAGAGTTCACGCCCTTTTTATTTTCTAAAAGTGAAAATCGCTGTACAAAAACCTAATCAACCAATCTATCAAAACAATTATGGAGGTTCGATATGATGTCCAAAGTTATTCCTGAAACAACACGTTTCCTGGCACCGATGCTTATTGCATCTCTCCTGCTCATGTCGTGCACTGCTTCAGAGCATGCTGGCATTTCATACAAACATCGACCAGCCCTCACGGAGACGAATGAAACTATCTGGTTCGAATACTGGCAGGACCAGTTTGATGCGAACCGCGGAAAGGTGATCGCGCCGCCCATGGAGTATCCCCCGGTCGCCAAGAGTGCTTATGACCGCGCGGCACAGGACTGGAACCTGAAAGCGAAAGAGGCCGAAAACCAAACTACCATCGCTTGGGTTGCCGGATCGGTTGGGGTCACCGTTCTTCTTTTGGTTCTGCTCTTTTCAAGCGCGGCATCGAATACGCCCCATTAAACAATAAAACTCCATTCGGCCCCTCAAATCAGAAAGGGGCTGGAATTCAACACTTGAAATCCGCTCTCGATACTTTTGATCGTGTTCGGGCCCAGCGGCCATTTAAAATAATTTTACCGGGTAAGGAGATCAATAAATGAAGATTAAAAATTACGTCTTAGCATTTTTTACATTTTTCGTTGCAGGTATGAATCCATTGTTCGCGCAGTGGCAAAAAACCGACATAGACAGCAGTATCTTCGGCGGGAGATACTTTACCACATGTTCAAATGGAGCGGGCGGCAAAAATCTTTTTGTCGGGACAAAAGAAGGTTTTTATCTTTCTACAAACAACGGCTTAAGCTGGAGCCTGCAGGACAGCGGATATCATAACGTCACCGCTCTTGTCGGTATAAATACCGATCTTGTCACAGTATATGGCTATAATCAAATTTGGTTGTCAACTGATAATGGCACAACTTGGAATTATAAAAATGAACTTCCGGATGAGTACCTCTATACTATTGCAGCCAATGGCACCAATATATTTTTGGGATCATTGGAATATGGTATTTGGTTATCGACTGATATGTTTTCATCCTTGCAGCAAAGCGATGATGGTTTGACGAATTATTCCATTTTATCCTTTGCTTTTATCGGAACAAACGTTTTTGCCGCGACGCAGGGAGGAGTTTGTTTATCAACCAACAATGGCAACAGTTGGGCCCAGGTTGATTCCGGTTTGCCAAACCCAACGGGCTCTTATGTGCCGCAAATATCTGTTTATGCACTCGTCGCCTGTGGCAGTAATCTTTTTGCCGGAGTAAACGGTGATCTTTTTCTTTCCACTAACAACGGTGCAAGCTGGTCCGAATTGACGAATATATCGTCGGTCAATGTGCTTGCCGCCAGTGACGGTAATCTTTTTGCGGGAACCGATCACGGAGTTTTCCTTTCCACTAATAACGGCGCGAATTGGATGACGGTTAATGCCGGATTGACTGATACCAGTGTTATATCATTGGCCGTAATGGGCTCGAACCTCTTCGTTCAAACCTCGGTGAATAATGTTTGGATGCGACCGTTATCGGATATGATAACTTCAATCAAGGGTCACACAAACCAGATCCCGAATCAATTCGAGCTTAGCCAGAACTATCCAAATCCGTTCAATCCAACGACGACAATCCAATACTCGCTCCCAACTCGGAGTTTTATGACGCTCAAGATCTACAATGTCCTCGGACAAGAAGTTCAGAAGCTTGTCGAAGGTGAAGAAAATACTGGGATTCATGAAATTTCCTTCTCTGCCAGCTCTTTGCCAAGCGGCACTTAATTCTACCGGTTGCAGTCCGGAGAATTTGTCCAGACGCGTAAGATGGAACTCCTGAAGTAAGTTTCTATGCGGGAGTGATGAGCGCGGACGAAACATCGTCTTATTTTTCTTGACAAACAAAATACGTTTTCATATTTTCATTCAAATGACCTGTGTGACGCTTCCTCCCCTGAGCGTCGCACCTAGAAAGGGTCAGAGCCCGGCGTCCCCCCACGTCGGGCTTTTTTGTTTTCTTCATTTTTCCATCATTACACTTCCATCATTCGGCTCCCTTCTAAAGTTGCATCTGTATTTGAATTGCCGTAGTTTTGCAGCAGAGACAATCGCGAGGGGGCGTTCAAAAACCTACCGGACTATCCCTCAATTATTCTATTATCTATCCTACAGGGAGCAATATATCACACTAAAAACCAGCGCATACCTGCATATGCAATCTAATCATAGTTAGGGCACACGGAGGCTGAATACAGAGATTGATCACCATGATTAAATATTCTCATCAGAGTGAGCAAAATGGCCGAACAAGATGATCTTGATAAGAAAGTAGAAGCCATCGGTAAACTGCTTAAGATGTTTAAGATGGAAAGAATCGTGTATTTGATCGTCACTATCGTTTCCTTTTGTTCTCTCTTAGGATGTGCGATCTATTTAATTTATTCAAAAGGCCAGGAGGAGATCCCTTCAATAATCGGAATGTTCGGCTCATCTGGGGGAATTGCCTTTACTAGCGGAAGGCTACTCAAAATGTGGAGTGACGCCCTCCAGCTCTTAAACCCCGTGGGCAGAAAGGATACGAATCATGGACGATGAATTGCTCAAACTCAAAAAGAACTCAAGAATAGGCGCTCTAGTAACTTCATTGGGCGTAATAGCGATGTTGATCTCTTTCATTTCTCTGATATGGTGGAATCACACTAGGCAAGTAGAGGTCAACAAAGTGATCAATGAAGATAAGAACCATTTCGCCGTGGCTTCTATCCTTCGCGATTCCGTATCATTGCTCCTTAAGGAAAATGAAAGGGAACGGATCTCCACAGAGTTCCTGAACAATGGAATCGCATATGCTGAAACAGGAAAACGGAAACAAGCTATAGACTCTTACACAAAGGCAATCCAACTAGATTCCTCAAGTTCAACTGCCTACAATTTGAGAGGCTACTTGTACTACAAGAACAAGAATCTACCATCAGCCTTGGCTGACCTTCAGCGCTCTGTCCAACTAGATTCGACCAATATATGGGCCCACTATAATCTCGCTTTGGCCTATTGGAGTTCTGGTTTTCAGCAAAGTGCGATCTCGGAGGTGGCAAAAGTTATTCAAATTGATGACGACTTTAAATCCATTATTCGAGAAGATAGTCAATTTAAGGCTTTTAGAAAATCGCCGACATTTATGGAAATTCTCCACTAGTTAAATTTCTCATATGGTGCGCCCTAACCCGTCGCTCAAGTGGCGCTCTACGCCATGGTGCTTCAAGCACTCACTGACAGAACCAGCCGTCGATAATTCAATGCGCGCGAAACAACCTGTTACTTGTTGGACATGACTCGTCTCGCGCGGACTGAATTCTGTCGCTGCGGCGCTTCGCCGCCGCAGCATAGCTCCGGTCCGTTAGGCAGCCCCAAAAAACATTGTGCCATATGGATGAATCAAATTTCAATAAACAAATAACAATAGTCCGAACCATTGTCGGTGCCATTCTATGTCTTTCTTCGATAGCTTTCCTATGGAAAGGTATTTCTGGTACAGGGGAGATTGGACTCAATTTTGAATTCTTTGGCGGGAAGTTTTCGACGACATCAGCCGGTTTTGCCTTGCTTGTTGCCGGAGTAATTCTCTTACTGCCTCGCCGTCTTCCGGAAGATAAGAGTACGTTTGAGCAACAAAGTCTCGCAACAATCATTATCGGAATCGTATTCTATATTTTTGTCGGCCTGCTACCTGTCTTCGCTTGGATAGGGATTACAATTTATCTTCACTACGAAAGTCCTGGGGATCTCAAGACATACTTCCCTATCTTTGGACAGCTTGCTTTAATGTCTGAGATTCCATTATTCTTTTGGGTAGTCGAAAAAGTGTCTATGCTTCTTCATAATCCGAATAAGAGATAGCTTGTATCATACCGATGGGCTGCCTAACCAGCGGCTCAAGTCACGCAAAGCGTGATGGCGAAAAGCGCTCACTGACGGAACCAGCCGTTGGCGATTTCGCCGCGCGCCTGAAAAATTTATTTAGGGAAATGGCGATGTCTGCCGCGCGTATATTCTACATGGAACTGGCTGCACGTTGCCGCAGCTTAGCTGCGGTCCGTTAGGCGGTTGCACTCAAAACATATAGACGGAACCATGATCTCTATGCTTGAAATACCACGCCGATTCATTTACCTTGACGAAGAAGGAATCCGAAGCCTCTACGCTCAAATTGAGCAAGGGGTTCCAGTAGAAATTACAAAGGGAGAAGGCAAACAAAGTGCAGGCAAGCTGGGTGCAAAAATAGGTTTAGCAAAAGCACTCGGTACGCTCTTCCGACTTTTGGAACTTGATGGCACTGGGGAGTTCACAAAATCAAAATCTATAAATGAGAGTGTCCGGATTGAAATTAAAGCGGAAAATCTTTTGGGTGGGCTCGTAAACAAACTCTCTTCTATTTCTCCTCCTAGTCTATTTGATAATCTCGGCGAGGCATCTAAAGCAACTAAATTGTCAGATGGTCCCGTATATATTCTTGTTAAATCCACTTTCGACGCTCCCCAGTTTTATGGCGACCGACGACGAGCTATCGAAAATATCAATTCCGTTGGTTATGTCTACTTTGAAAAAGACAAGAAACTTGACAACTACAAATATTCTGACAATTATTTCAAAGAAATTAAGGTCCCATTAGCTATGGCTGCAAGCATTTCTAAATTTCCTAGTAGCGAAGGGAGTCTTCACTCTTTTTCGCGTCACGAAGCATTCTTTTTTTCCGGATATTCAGGTGAAAATATTCCGTTGAACGTTTTCGGAATACTTTTTCCAATACCCAAAATAGAATCGTTTCAAATCAAGCCATACGCTATTTGGATCTAGGTGCAACCGCCTAACCAGTCGCTCAAGTCACGCAAAGCGTGATGGCGAAAAGCGCTCACTGACCGAACCAGCCGTCGACGATTTCGCCGCGCGATAGTACGCTGGAAAAGATATGATCAACGGATACGTCCGCGCAACGAGCTACCTTGCGGCGGCTTTTTGCCGCCGCAGCTTAACTCCGGTTCGTTAGGCAGCAGAACCCAAATATTTCGAGAACCCATGAACCTCTTCGGCATTGTACCATTGACAATTTCTTATATAGCGTTGCTTGCGATTGTGATCTCTTACCCGAGCTATGCTTCAAATCAATACGCACAGAACAAGGCATTTGCTGTTCTCTACATTAATCTTTGCCTTGCTGTCTACTTCTTCAGCAAACCATTATTGAATGGCAGTGTATACCTTACCATCGATCCTGTCGTTGCCCGAAATTGGAATATCGCATTTTTGATAATTGCTCTGTCGAGCGCAATTGAAATCTTCCTCGTCACGACGATTCCGCACCTATTTTACAATTCTCTCCTGACGTCTTTAGCCAATTTACTATCAAGTGTCAGCGTCATGCGCTTTATGGGCTTTGGCATAATCAATGTAGTGTGGTCTGTCATTTTCACCGGAACACTGTGCGGTTATCTTCTCGCACAGTTTTTCTTCGCCGACATAAAAAATCAAGTCGCTGTTTGCCAGAGACTATCAGAGTTCCAAAAGAAGCGAGACTACATTTCTTATCTTAAATCAGAAGTTGACAAATATCTAAAAATAACTGTGCAAGCCTACTTGGGTCTGGCTGCCTCCATTGGTGTCAGCATGACAATCCTCTTCAAGGCGGGTGCTGAAGCATGGACACAGTTCGATTACCAGGTCACGGCCGTCCTTATGGTACTGGCGTTCTTGTTGGTTTCGGTCGGTGCCTTGTTTGCGGTGGCCAAGCCTTATCTCGAAATCACGGAGGACATTTCAAGCATCTACAAGAACATGTACTAGCCGGTGCACAACACTTAATTCGAGCCGCTGCCTAACCAGCAGCTCAAGCTGACGGAACCAGCGGCCAGCTCTTCGCCGCGCGCGAAAATAGTTTTTGAGGGAAAAGGCGACGTCTGCCGCGCGTATATTTTACATGGAACTGGCTGCACCGCGCCGCAGCTTAGCTCCGGTTCGTTAGGCGCAAAACAAAAAAACATTTTACGGGAGGTTCTGATGGCAGCTGAAATAATCATCGCAGGCATATCGGCTACAATGCAAGCCGTTGATCTTTGGGCTACTCTAAGAGATAGAAAGAAAGCCAACAATGCATTTAAAGAAACATATCCAAAGATCAACTCTGACCGGCAGTTACAATTGGAGGCAACGCAACTTGAAAATTTAGTGCCAGTCGATGTGCTTAATAACATGCAGGTGCGTGTTGAGCGTTGTTGGACTAGCTATAATGATGTGCTTGTGGATGAAGACGGCTATCTTCCTAATGAAGTTGATAGCGCTACTGTAGCTGTTAAGAAATGCATTTGTCGAGAACTTCGCAGAATACGGGACCTTAATGGATCGATTCCGCCCGGAATTCTCTCTAAATGGTGGGATAAATATTGCATGAATCAACCATGATCAATATTTTGCGCACTAACCGGTATTCAAGCGGGCGGAAACAGCCGTAGACAATTTCGTCGCGCGTTGTTGGCCGGATTTAGCACTTCTGGCTGGAAGGTCTCCGCAACGAACTAACTGGTGGCAGCCGTTCACCGCCGCAGCTTTGCTCCGGTCTGTTATACCGCTTGCGCTTCTACAAAACCGCAGGCGGCTCGGTAAAGAAACCATACTTACAGACGATTAATCCATGCCTCCTAATCTAGAAGCTAAGATTGAGCTAAATTTCTTCTACGTGCACTACAGAGATGCGGAAAAATTCTTGGAACTTGCTGAAGAAGAATTCACAAAAGATCAAAAAGGGAAGCTAATTTCCTATTTTGCACGGCATTGCCTTCTTTCTACTGTTTTTGCCAGTGAGGCGTTGATCAATAAGGTTTATTCCGAATTCTACATTGGCAAAGTTGGTGATGACACTTTCAAAGCCATTGATAAACTAAGCCTTCCAGAAAAGTGGTTATTGGCTCCAAAATTCTGCGGGGTGGAAGTCTCGACCAAAGGTTTTGATAAAGCTGGAAATGTATTTCAAACTTTCGTTGAACTTGTAAGAATTAGGAATTCATGGGTACATCCAAAAACCGGAATTTATCTGGATGCGCAACGCCTTGGACTTTATATTTCTTCAGAAGATGACTATGCTCCCGACCTTAAAGTGTTACATGGGAAAAATTACTGGCCACATACACAAATCCCTTTTAATCCGTTTGAACTGAGTCCTAAACACGCGAAATTAGTTTTTCAAAATCTCAATGACCTGATTCAGCAACTTTTGGTGATCTTTGACAAAGTGTTCGATGAAGAGTGGATGGAAAAGCTCACTTTTCAGATCGGTGACCAGTTGGTAAAGAATCATATGAAAGTTCATTGGCTTCGTGGTGGCGGGTACACACCGACACCGTAGATGATAACAAAGTAAGCGCTAGCGGAATAACCAATCCCTCAAGTCACGCTAAAGGCGGATGGCGCTTTTGGAGCTCACTGACGGAACCAGCCGTCGGCGATCTTGTGCGCGCAAATGGGAGTTACTATCGGACATGACATACCACGCACGGAATGACTACCGCGGCGACGTTGCACGTCGCCGCAGCTTAGCTCCGGTCCGTTAGGCGGCGAGATTCATGCAATTAATTCGGAGGACTGTCTTTATGTCGAATCGATCAATTAGCGAACAGATTAATACTTGGGTTCAGACACTTGGAATTATTGTCGCTGGCATATGGGCTGCATCGATATTTTTGTACAAAGAGTATAACGAGCCAGCGAATATCACTGCGCACCTCGAGTTGAAAAAAATTGGAGCCTATCCACTGAAAACTAACGGTCAATCGACCTCCGTTCTTATCGTAGAAATGAAAGCCTCAATTAAGAATCCCAGCTCGCGCCGAGTAGAGCTCCTCCCAAGTGTCTGGGCGGCCTACGGACGTGATGTTGAATATGATCAGAATCGGGACGACAAATCTTTTATTTATATGGCCGATTCCGCTCTCGCCAAGCCCCTTGGAATTATGGAAAGAGGGTTTACTGGAAAACATCGAACTC
Organism: Bacteroidota bacterium; assembly: GCA_035506275.1. Classification (NCBI taxonomy): domain Bacteria; kingdom Pseudomonadati; phylum Bacteroidota; species Bacteroidota bacterium. Next base: position 27,961 of record DATJPT010000014.1, on the reverse strand, counting down.
TTTTGTCTACTGGCAGACTCTTTACGGATTGGTATCTTGACCCTAACGAAGAGAGTGAGCAAACTCAAATTCTCCGAATACCATCAAACACTTTTGAGGAACTTGACGTCGATGCCTTCTTCCCCACTGCAGTACACAAGAATGCCCTGGACATGAAATGGAGCATAGATTCAATTCGAATCAAACCAACTCTCCTCCATTTTGGGAATGAAGTCGATACATCTAAGGTCGATGCCTTTAGGGAGAAACCTTATGTCTACCAATATTTAACGACAAGAAATCAACTGTATTTGCGTTAATCTCGCCGCCGCAGCTTAACCGCGGTACGTTAGGGCGCACAAATGACAGCATTTAACTCACAACTAGAAACCGCTCAAAGAAACGCTCTGAGTTTTCCCCAGCTTAATCAAATTTTAGATTGGGGAAGCATTCGAGCGCAGTTATCCAATGGAATCATCGACTTATCCCTAAGTCACAAAAATCGCCCATTCAACTTGCTTGAAGCTCTCTTAGTTGCCACAAGCGATTTCCCGCCCTCGGCTTACGATCCCCGAACGAATCTAAGAAATATCGAAGCGAGCCTAACTAGAATTTTGCCAATGCTGACTGAGAATGACAAAAAGGAAATAAGTCATAAACTTTCAAATATTGGTAGCACTTCATTCTGGGACACCGCATCAGAGCTCTGGTTCGCGGCTCGATTAAAAAAGGCCAACTTAAATATAAAATTTGATTTTCCCTTACAGAAGCCAAGCAAAGGGCTCTCACCTCCAAACGCTGATGTTGCCATTATTGATGCAAATGATCAACCTATTTGGCTCCTTGATTGTACCACACCAACTCTGGAATTAGAAGAGTGCAAAAACCTGAAGTTAGTGCCAAGCCAAGGTGCTTATCTATCTGATGATCATGAAGAAGCTATTAAATGCTTAATCGCAATTATCAAGAATAAATTCCAGAAGAAGTTCGAACCACACCTATTAAACTATCCAAATGCACATTTTGGCATTATTGTTCTTCTTACAAAAGCAGATGATATAAGTGCGCATTTCTTCACATTAAATATCCTGAAGCAATTACCTGTTCGGACTAGTCCGAAGACTTTCCATCCGAGATTAAAATTTGCAGTTGCCGGCAGGTTTCAAGAAGCTTGCAATGAAATTCAATTTGCTCAATTGTTATTACACCAACCACCATGACGTGTGTGCGCCCTAACCAGTCGCTCAAGTCACGCAAAGCGTGATGGCGAAAAGCGCTCACTGACCGAACCAGCTGTCGACGATTTCGCCGGGCGTTGTGGGACGGACTTAGAAGCACCCTACTGGAACGTCCGCGCAACGAGCTACCTTGTCGCGGCTGGTCGTCGCAGCAGCTTATCTCCGGTCCGTTAGGCGCCTAAAATGACTAAATCTAAAATTCCAGAATTTGACAGAAATGGCTGGCCGCTTCCCAATGAATTCCTTATGGAGTTGGGACGCATTGCTACAATGTGGGCATATCTTGAATCTTCCCTAGATATGAATATTTCCAAACTCGCTGGCTCTGAATCTTTGACTGATATGAGGAATTTTATTTTGATAACACACGCAAATTTCCCACAAAAACTTGACATGTTATCATCGCTTTGTGAATACTTGATACCACAATTTCCAAGATTAAAAATGTACCCTGAGACAATTGTTGAACTAAAGAAGGCTCAAAAATTGCGCAATCGTTATTTGCACAATGGAATGACAATAAATGAACAAACTGGAAAAATTGAGATGGGTGTTGGTACTGCAAGAGGAAAATTGAAAACGTCTGTAGAAGTTGTGACACTTGATGAGTTGAAAATTGTGCCGATAGAAATTAATTCTGCATTGAGAAGCCTTCATCATTTAATTACCGGGAAGAAGTATCCGCCGATTTGGGAACTGCGAGGCGGCACTTAACCAGTCGCTCAAGCAACCGGAAATTATTGCTCGTTTTGCAACGTGCGACAGTTAAATAGAGAGTCAATCAGGAAAGACGATAAGGTTAATGAGCCTCAGAGAAATGGCTGAGATAAGAAATACGCAGAACTTGAGTGTCGGAAACGCGAGCGAAGCTCGGGAAGTGATTCAAGAATGCCGTCTGCGGACGCATTTCCGAGTTCCTTCGGTTCCATTTTATGCAGCCCTCCGCCATAGACACGGCCTTCAGCGACCAAGGATTCCGAAGAAATGCTATTTAATCGCTTCCAGATTTCCTTCACGAGGGCCGGACGCTCATCAATCAATTTCGACAGCCAGGGTTTAGGATAGAGAAACAGATACACGTTTGCTGCTGTCGCCTTTGAAGTATTGAGGATGAATCTGAAGGGACTCCCGTTCGGCGAATCGTGCCTCCCCATGTACGTGCAGAGAAAGGGAGAAGCCGGTCGATCCTCCTGCCCATACCAAGGCGTCCGGTGCTGGCAAAGATAACCGTCGCGGATTCCCTGCCCGATTCCAGATTCCAGATATTTCCAGAGAGAAGAAAATTCTCGTTTGACCTGACTTGGCGGAAGTTTACATGAGAGTAAGAAGCGGGGCTTTTCCGTGATCGGGTTTCCTTTCTTGTCCGCCTTGATGATATCTGTCTTCAGGTAACGGGGACTCGGCAAAATCGGTATGAGGAACTTCGACGGAAGGTCATATTTCTTTGCATCTTCCGGGGTCAAGATGAAAAATTCATTCGCCCCCGTCGCCAATCCCCGCTTCACGTCGAAGAGATCAGACAGTCTCACCTTCGCATCAGCACTCGTCGAATGACCGTTCGTGAATCTCGTCCATTTTGGAACTCGCAGAATTTCGGCGACCGGCACCTGCCGTGAGACGCGCGGCGATGCGAGCGTTCCGCCGAAGGTGAATTCGACGGTATGATTATTCGGAGGCGGCGTTTTCCTGAACCAGATCACGGCCGAGGAGACGAGCGCATCGTCGAACTGTGATTCATTAGGATCGAAGCGATGGATACGGGCAAGAGTCACCTTCCGCAGGAGATACTCCTTCACAACGCCCCCATAGTTCACATCCATGAACTCGCTGGGAACAAGCCAACATCCAGTGCCGTTGTCCGCAAGCCAATTGTGGGCGTAGATGAGGAAATAACAATAGAGTCCGGAGAGACCGTTGACTTTCAAACCGATCGATTTGCCAATGCTCCTGCCCATCTCCTCCTTCTGCTCAGCGGAAAGATGATGATGCCGGACATAAGGGGGGTTGCATACGATGAGATTGGCCTTTCCGCTGTCTGTCCCAGGAATTTTCACACGGAAGAAATCGCCTATCTCCAGATCCAGGGGCAAATCGGTCCAAAGCCTTTCTGCCTCGCCCCCGTAATGGGAATCTATTTCAAATCCACACGCTGATTCGATACGCGCCGCCCGGAACGTCCGCAACAACGCGGAATAGAAAGCACCGGTCCCGAAAGCGGGATCAAGGAAACGCACTTTTTCATCCGAGCCAAAGTACTTCCGTGTCTCATCAAGGATAGCGAGCGCAAGGTGCGGTGGGGTCGCAAACTGGCCGAGCTTGTTCCTCTCCGTTTGTGTCTTGGCGCTGTCAAGCGTTACCTGAGAGCGGATGCGCAATGCCTCTATGGTATCATTTTTTTGCATATTTAAAGTCCCAACTTCGCGAGATCTTCCATCCGATGTTCCCATACCCAGTCGATCCCTTCCGCGGCTTCGTAACCGAGGTAACCACTGTCAAAATAACCGCAGAGGAACAGAATAAATTGGACTCCTTTGCCGTATGTTGCCCGTAACTGAGCCACCTTCATCGCCTCTTCTTTTCGCCTTTTGTTTGTGTTAGCGAAATCGCCCGCTGATTTTGCTTCAACAAGAATGGGTAAATGGCTTTTCGGGCCCTTGAGCGGCTTGATAATAATATCGATGGGTATGTTGACTTGCTCACTGCGACCGGTTTGCTTCACCTGAACGTTAAAACGGAACGAGAATGTCCCAGGTTCCATACTCTCCATCTTCAATCCATGACGAAAGTCAATATATCGATAGCCCCGATCCTCAAGCCATTTCTTCACTGAGGCGAGCTGCCGTTTCTCCTGAGCATTGCGGATTATTGGGTCCGCAACAGCGCCGCATAACCTATCAGCCACGACCGTAGAAGCGCGGTAAACTTCATCTTTGGTAGGCTTACTTTTAGATCTTAACCAAGTGAAAATATCCTCATCGGCCAATTCCGAGATTACAGAACCGATTTTCCGCAACTCGGCAGCCACTTCAGACGTTTTCATTTGAGGGGGAATCCTATTATCCGATTCCATGCTTTTGACTAGGTTCGGAGACACCTGGGCCAAACCGATCAACCGGTCACGTGCAATTGGTGGGGCCGTCGCCATCCTCAAGATAGGAAGAACGGACGGATCGTCTTTGAGAATCTCCGGCCTGATATCGAGAAGGTTGTCCGTTGATTGCAGGGCTGACTCTACTTGCTTCGTTGTCTCGACCCGTGTCTTCCGGTACGCCTCCGGAGCGAAGCGCATAAACCATCGGTTGTAAAAATCAACAGACAAGGTGATGTCTGACTTCCAATTTTGTGGTTTATCCGAGTTGATTGGCATTCTCTTTTTTGAATTATATCACAGAAGTATTTCCTTGACACACAAGAATGAGTGTTTTGATAGTAACGTCAAATTGTCCAAGCTACATAGTTGGATGGTTTTGCTGAACGTGAATTATTTCGAATCGACCATAAAATCTATGATAACTTCTTCAGAAATAAAACATCTATTTTCTCATAAAGAGGTCTATGAAAGATTGCCGATTCTTGCCCTTGTAATATTCCTTTTTATCGAATTCCTCTTTCTTCTTCCCGGACTGAATCTCTTTTTTTGTCCATTTCGGGGCCCATTTAACTTTATCATTGATAATCCAATAATGAGATTGGCATTCGAAGCTCCAGTTCCCTATGGATGGATGTAAAGAAATAGTTTCCCCATCGAATGTCAGTCTCCAGTCTGTCGGACTGAGCGGAGTAACAACTTTATTGCCGCAACCACAACAACAGTTATGAACTGCTGTGGCATACTTTATTGAAACGTAAACCACGCCCTCCTCTCGATTATTCGGGATGAGCTCAACAAATTCATGACGAACGTCATTTCTTCGCTTCATTGGACATCCTCACTTACCAATAAATTAAATGCAATAGTATAGGTGGAAAGTTGTTCATGTTCATCGTCCAGGTAAAAACCGCGCAACTTCTTCCATTTGATAACAGCCAGACAAGCGTTGAGAGCATTCAAATCAGCAATTTGTATATTCTTATCATATTCATTAAGAGCATCATCGTCTGATAAGGGTATGTTCTCACGCGCGGACTCGCGTCGTCCAGGGAGACTTGTTGTGACCCGGAGCTTGCCTCCGAGGGCATCGCCGCGCTTGTATAGACCTATTCCCACATCAATGAACGGGATGAAAAACTCCTCAAGCTTATCCACGATCAATTTCTTAACCTGCCCGCGATCGATGCAAAGAAATACAAAGGTCATGTCGCGCAAGGAGTCGACATTGGATGAGTTAATATCGGCATTATGTATCGTGATATGCCGATGCATCTTAGAATATCGACTGCTATGATGATCTACTTTCAGCGGTTGTTCTCGCAACTCTTCAACGGAGGGTGCCCCTGGAGCCCTGAAGGCATTGTGAGTTGAAAACTTATCTGCGTCAAACATATGAATTTCCCTTACGGGTGTCTTAGCTATCAGATCAAGAACGTACGATCCTGTTCCACCAAGGCCAATTATAGCTATTTTATCAGCGGCTAATTTTTTTGAGATGATATTTATCTCGGCGCGGGCAGATGCGGTATCGAGATAATTGAATGGGTAATCGGGGTCCTCGGGTTCGACCACCTGGAAAGTCAATGCTGTAGCATTCGGATCAATTGCATTTGCCTCACGAGAAATCAAAGAAACATACGTCAATACTTTCTCATGATAGTCCGCGTATTGCCTACCCACTGGCTTTCGAGAAAAAGTGTGATTTATCTCGAGTCCTTCTTCAAGTTTTGTGGCAGTGCTATTCAACCTCAATTCTTCCATTGCGGTACCGTCGGCATGGCAAGGGAACTCCCCACAGAACATCATCTTATGATCTTGTGGGGAAGCAGTTCGGTCCCCTGCTAAATCTAGGGGAGATACAAGTATCCCTTGGCAGATCATTTTAGCAGCGTTGACATACGGAACATCTCGTATGACTAAATAGCCCCCATTGCTGACGGAAATGTTGTGACCTGATTCACGTAACTTCAACAGGTCAGGACTAAGATTTATTTGTAGGAGTGACATCGAACCTGGTCCCGTCTTTGACCTCGACCTTACCGCCTAAATGAAGTTGCCCCTGGTGTGGTTCACTCGCCGCATCCTTAAAAGTGATACTGTAATCCTTATCTGGGATTTGTCGCGGGGGCGGGAACGCCTCGTTCAGTACTTCAACAAATGTTAATTCCTGCTTCGATACCGTTTTCTGTTCACCGTTTACAACGATGACATACTCCTTGTGTTTTTTTTGATCTTCCATATTGTTCTCGGGTTGATTGGTTTGTTCGGAACTCGACCTTTTTTGTTCATCAGCCATTTTATTATCCTCCTATTCAGATTGTAGTTTTGGCCTTTTGATAATCTGCACAACCTTTCCGTTTATCATATAATTATCGTCTTTGTGAATATAAATAGGCGGAAAATTCTGCGTCGAATCGGAAGCTAGAACAATATTTCCGTCCTCGTCACGGTAAAACTTCTTAATGTTTGACGCACCATCAATAATGGAGAGGACTATGTCACCATTCCGCGGCGTCTTGTATTCGTAGTCTATAATGGCATAATCACCATCCTCGATCCGTTTTCCATCAATATTAACCCGGTTCATGGATGGTCCATCCACTTTCAATGCAAAAAGATGTCGCGATCCCCGATGGTTGAGCAAAGAATCCGATATTCTTAGGAAGCCTTCGATATTCTGTTCGGCTATGGCCGCGGCCGGTCCTGCGTTCGTCGTCCCTAATATCGGAATCGCAACGAGCCGGGTTTTAGCGTGAGAGTTTCCGATCCAAGATGTCTTGGTCTTTTGGACGATTCCTTTGATCTTATCTATTTGAATAAGCCCGCGCTTCTCGAGTTGTTGCATATGGTGCTTGATCTTTTGGGGAGAAGTCTCCCCCACCATTTCGGCTATCTCGCGAAGGGTAGACTGGCCCAGGTTTTTCTCCTGTGCCAACTTAAAAAGTTTCTTCTGTATCTCATGCATAATGGTTTTAATATAAATGATTGCTTTTTAAAAAGCAAGCATAAAGCTTGACAGACCGTAAGCACAAATCATCAACTGGTTCAACAGAAATCATAGTTTTCAACAGGAAACATTTGGTAATAATGCTTCAAACAGCATATTCTCCCTTCTTCATACACGCTTTCTTTCTGCAAAACTAAAAGAAACACGTCGTATGATTTCCTCCAAACGATTGGAACAGTTGAAAATTCTCTTTCAGGAAGACGGCATCGACGCTTCAGATGAAGCCTTGGTACAAACCGGGCAATGGCTTCTTGAACGGGCAAAAACCGCTTGTGCCTTTATACCTTCTGATAAGCAGTCTATTTTCCAAAATATCGTTGAAGAAATGGAGGTTTTTAGGGGCCTTCACAAAAAGGAAACGGTACGGGATAATCCCAAAAACACATGCAGGGAGACATCAAACAACTAAGAATAATCCGCTATCGCCGCAAGTCCACCGAAGGAGACGAACGGCAGATCGCTTCGTTGGGGGATCAGGCCAACGCCCTCGACGAACTCATCGCGCGTCTGGATATCGTGAATACTCAGATTCATGCCGACGTGGAAGAATCCAAGAGCGCAAAAGCGCCCGGAAGGCACCAATTCAACGCCGAGGTGCTGAAACCCATTGAAGAAGGAAAAGCCAACGCGATCATGTGCTGGCATGCGGACAGACTTTCAAGAAATGCCATCGACACCGCCGCGCTCGTGCAGTTGATGGACACCGGCAAGCTTCATGCCGTCATCACCAACCAGCAGATGTTTTGGAACACTCCGATGGACAAGTTCATGCTGGCATTGCTATGCGGTCAGGCAAAGCTTGAGAATGACAACAAAGGAGTCAACGTCAAACGAGGGCTTGCCGGAAAAATAAGGAAAGGATGGCGGCCGGGCAGAGCACCTATCGGTTATCTCAACAGCAAGATAAAGGAAAAAGGCGACCGGGACATTATTATAGATGCAGAGCGTTTTCCTTTGGTCCGGAAACTATGGGATACATTCCTAACCGGAAAATACTCTGTGCGACAGGTACAACATATTGCGGCGCAGGAGATACGATTAAGGACTCTGGCCACAAAGAAACTCGGAGGCAAACCACTTTCACTTTCCCATATCTATAAAATACTGACCGATCCCTTTTACTACGGTCCTTACTGGTGGAAAAGTGATACGGGAGGATATGAACTGAGAAAAGGCATCCATACGCCGATGATTACCGAGGAAGAATATCGATTGGCGCAAGCTATCCTGGGACATCGGGAGAAACCTCAGCCCAAAAAACACCTCTTTGCTTTCACCCAGCTCATCCGTTGCGGAGCGTGTGGTTCTTCCGTCGCCGCCGAGGAAAAATGGCAGATCATCTGCGGGGTATGCAAAAAGAAGTTTGCCTCGCAGAATCGCGAGGAGTGCCCCTTCTGCAAAACCGCTATCAATAAGATGCCTTCCAAGAAGGTGCTTCACTACGTCTATTACCACTGCTCGAAAAAAAAGGATATCCATTGCACGCAGAACGGGGTGCGGATTGAAGAGATCGAGAATCAAATTGACCAAACGCTCAAACGATTTTCCATCAAAGAGAAGTACATGGAGTGGGCGATCAAAACTTTGCAGGAAGACCTCAAACAGGACGTTTCCACAAACGTGTTGATCAATGGCAATAAGGAAAAGGAAAAAGCGAAGCTTAAAGAAGAGATCTCGGAACTGAACCGATTTATCATCAAACAGGAAAACCAGGGCTGGACTTTAATGAAAAAAGAAGATGCCCTAATAGAACGAAACCGGTTGGAATCAGAAATGAATGCTTTGGAAGGAAGAACGAAATCCGCCTTGAATAACGGCTTCGACTCATCCTCACGATTTATCGATTACACTTGCCATGCTCGGTTTTTGTTCAAGGAGGGAACGATTGAACAGAAGAGATCAATATTTGAGGCATTAGGTTCGAACATAACCTTGAAGGATAAAAAACTCAGCATTGACTTCGTTTATCCGCTGACGGAGATCCGACACATGATTGAAATTGCGCCAGAGATTTTTGAACGGTTCGAACCTACGAATACGCCAGATACAACAACGACAATTATACCTTTTTCAGAAAATATTCCTGCCCTGCGGCGGGGGATGAACGCTATTAGAACCTATTTTATGACACCGGAGAACCAGTTTCAGTTTTCGTATGATAAAGATAGCAAAGTCGTGAAGAAGAGGCAGGTCAGAACCCCACCCTACCCCGGTAGAGGACGTTAGAACTTTTCATTGGGATGAGGCGTTTGAAGATCCTCGTTTGAAGAACAAGGCGCCTCCGGGAAATAGAGCAATCGAAGGAACGAAATAAGCCGTGAGAACTGATCATATGCTTCTTCCCGTCTTATCTTCTCTTTGAACTCCTCTTTGTAGAGCCTGATAAACTCATCTAACGTTTCGTCGCTTATCTTCATAGGATAAGCCTAACGTACCGGTACCAGAAAGAAAGGTGGGAGAAAATGCCGGAAAGGGGAAGTTTACTAGATATCCTATAGATGAACTAGGATATTAGGAATCCTCTTAATTCGAAGTTTTTTACAACCCCATTCGCCCAATCATATTTGTATCGCTCCGCCCCTCGGCCGAAAGAAAAATATTCAAGGGCATCGTCGTTCGTAAAGTTATCCAGCATTGATGCAATGACAGATGTTCCAGAACCAGGGAATTTTTGATCATATATTGAATAATAATAGTGCGACACGGATGACGTTATAATATTCTGAATATAGGCGATGACGTTGCCATTGCCCGAAAGTATGTACGATCTAGAATAGCCACCTTTGTTTAGAAAGTTGAGATAGTTGAAAAAATCTGGTCCCCTGTTTTCTCCCCATCTCTCCTGATGGAAAAGAACGGCTTCTCGAGGAACTTCGTTAACAACCTCAATCTTCCATCCTCGATTTCCAATCAAGTTCAATTGTCTAGCGTAAGACCGTCGTAAGGTTACTAGATTTTCCTTTTTTATAAATGGAGAAATAGAATTCAAATTAATGTGAAAATCAAAATTAGGTAGGGCAACTCGAAATTTTTCTTGTAGCAGCGATGCTCCTTCTAGTGATAGTAATGATATTTTGATGTTATCGATGCGTTTTTCCTCTACCACCGAAGATAGGTTTCGTGCATCAAAGGTCTCAAAAAAATCACCGAAAAAGTGGTAATCTTTTTCATTGGAGCCCAATAAGCTTAAACCACGCTCGCCAACAGATGAGTTTAGTTTTAAAAACAAACTTTTGCCGCCTTCATTTTTTAACTCAACAATCAATTTGGTATCTGATACCTGGTCCTTAAAATAGGTATCGACGGCGCGTTGATGTTCGTCTTTTAGCGAAGATAATATAAAATCCCAGGAGCCAAGGCTGACCTTCATAGATTCTCTTTTTTCAACAAGACCTCGAGTTGATCGACGTGCTCAAAAGTATGGATAAACGACTGGGTCTCCACCTTTATGATTCCGGTCTTAACACCATACTCAATCTGGAGTAATAGTGGAGAATAAAACCGTTCGTGGTTATACAAAAATATTGGTACCACCGCTATCTCGCCAAGCGAGATACGAGCGATAATGTCGAATAATTCATCGAGGGTGCCGACTCCACCTGGATAACACAGAACGGCATCGGTGTTTGAAAGATAGCGTTTTCGTTCCGATAGTGAATCAACGATCACCTCTTTCGCTTTTTTAAAGATGAGTTCTGGGTGCTTTTCGATAAACCATCCCGGGAGGACACTCTCGACTTCCATATTATGACTTACACAACTTTCCGCAAATTCTCCCATAAAGCCGATATTGGTTCCACCAAACAAAACTCTCCGATAATATCTGCTCACAAGAGCGACGACGGAATTGATTTCCGGGGCAGGAATGGTGATATTTTCTTTTTCACGACCAGAACCAAAAAAAGTTATTGTTTTCATATGATGTTTTTGATGGTACCAATGATCTTGTCCGGATTAATTGTATCACGCATATACGTTCCTTCCGGTGTCGAATAATATTTATCGACAAATCCTGCTCCAATAGAATAAACGGTGCTCAATATTTTTTTCGCCTGTTCCAATGATCGCATACTAGCCGCATCGATAACCAGGTTTTTAAAATAAGGTATGTTTTCTATGTAATGCCAACCCGAATCAAGAAGGGACGGATATGCGATGCCCCTGCGAGATGAACGTATCAGGGCAGAATATGGAATATCCCCCGCGTGCATGGATAGGATATTAATTTTCGGAAAACTCTCGGTAGCGACTTTTATAAATGCAGCGTAATGCTCAAGAACGGCATATTTAGTCACAGGAAAACGAGCTAGTTGTGCGAGCGCTACCGCGCCGGTCATATCATTGACACGCAACGACCATCCTTTTTCATATGTCGCCTCGTCTACGTTCCTCTTTCCGTCCACGATTTCGCATCCCTGGTCATGTATATGGAGAACTTTCTTATATAGATCGGCGTCGTTGATAACAGAAAAACCACCGTCTCCAGTGCTTAGTATCTTATGGTGGTTGAGTGAACAGAAAGAAAAGATACCATAAGATCCTGCGTATCGTCCGCCCACTTTGACGCCAAATGATTGAGCAATGTCTTCGATACAATCGATGCCTTTCTCCTTGCACAAAGATGCAATTTCTCCAACCGATTGCTGGCCCCGTCCCATCAGATGCGGCGTTATTACCAGTACCGTATTTTTATTCATGAGATCCTTGATCGAGCCAACATTCACCTGTAGATTTTCATCAAAGGAACAAAAACGAATCTTCATGCGCTCAAAAAGAATAGCTGAATAATCGGCTACCCATGATAACGGCGACATAATGACCTCGCTGCCATCTTTGTATGCCCGGGCCTTCAAAAAGGAAGCTAGCGACATGGTCGCGGATGGCGACATCACGCAAGCACGGACATCCATCATCTCCTTTATTTGGTTTTCGAATACCCATGCATACGACACCCTCTTTTTCGCGGGGAAACGAAAGAGGCTTTGCGATCTTAAAGCCTCATCCACTAGGAGAGTCTCGATATCGCCGATATATGCGTTCCCGAGGACCATGATTAGTTAAGATATAACGTTTTATACGATGTATTTGCGTTAGACAAAACGAATGGAACATTGCCTTCGTACCATTTTTTAATGCTCTTCAATAACGATCCTGGTTTTGTAGGATCGAAAACATAATCGGTGGAAAGTATATTTTCAGATATGCCCGCAAAACAAGAAACGAAACTCACCTTATGTTCATCGATAGCATAGTGCGGCATGAGGCAATAAGGATCGTAGAGGGATGGAACAATAAGCGCGGACGACTGGGAAAGGATATTTCTGAGCTCATCAATAGAAACCTTGTCCTCGACGGAAACATAATCGTCGAGCTTCAATTCTGATATCGTATCATGTAACGCTTTGATATATGCGGTTTTTTTCGGTTCTTTCGTTGCTCGATCATACTCCCCGCAAAGAATCCTAAAGTGGATCTCTAAGTTATTATTTTTCGCGAAATCTATGATAGAGGGAATCTCCCTGCAAAGTTCTATAAATCCTTTCTCAAAAACCGGCCTTCCTCCAGTTACGAAACATAATTTCTGTTTGCTCAACGAGTCTGGCTTCACATCATATTGCTTTTCGCGTGAGTAAGAAAATGCGCGTACCTTGTTTTGCGCGCCTGGTAATTTTTTATAGAAATCCTCATCCTTTTTGCTTTCGACAACGATAAGATCGCAGAACGAAATCAACCTAGATTCATATTCCACCCCCGTGCGTAACTCATATGCGTTCAATGTCGATTCACTATCAGCATGCTGAGCTGCAATTTCTTTAAAACGACTCACCGTGAGATAGGGAGAAAAAATCTTCCGTTTCCCCGCGATCAATTTTTTTATGTTTGGTGACGATAAGGCAATGCCGGATTCCCACGAATGAAAATGAAATATGGTGTCTTTCTTAATCGTTACGTGTTGTAATGCCGCCTCGATTTGCGATGCGATTCCGTCATCTGCGGTCAATAGTTGTCCGGATTGTTTGGCATGTTTGAATAAAAAATCTGGCACACGACACAAAATAGTGTTTTTTTCGTTCCGACTCCATCCCGAGGTAAGAAATGAATATTCTAACTGATCGACGTCGTCAAAAGTTACGATAAGATGATTTGCCCAATGATTATGCTCGAGATACTCATCGTCGGTGAGCATAACGATTTCAGCCTCCGTGCCATTCTTAACCGGATCAAAATTAGTCCACGGTTGCTTGAAGTTACCAAAAGAAAAGTGAACAACGCCGATAGGAATTTCCTTGATCGCTATATTTAAGAAGACGGGATCTTTTTTTGAAATCGTTCCGAATTCCCGCAATCTGTTTTTGAGCTTCTCTTGAGACCTCGAATCATCTATCGGGATATGTTTCCCGATTCGTGCATAGGAAAGCGATCTTAAGGCAAAGACAACATCGTTCAGTTCTTCTTCTTGCGCATCGCTGCCGGTAGCGTCAATAAATTCGTCAATCTCACCCAGGAGATAAGGTTTTAGTTCAGCGGGAGAAAGACCTATGCTTTCGATGAGAACTTTAATGTCCATAGGAGTACTTCACTATATCATTTTTGTTGATTTTCTTTGGTTCCCAGAGGAGCGGTTTCCGGCACCACCCGAGCCACATGCGTTCCTCCTCGAGTGAGGATTGATGTTCCACATACTGCTCGCCCAGATTCCTGGTGTGGAAATAGGAAATACGATCCTGCGGTATTACCTCGTGGAGGGAATTGAAATCCAAATGCGAGTCCAACGAATTTTGGAAATCGATTATAAAATTGAAATTTGTTTTATCCACAATGAGTTTGATATGTTCTAACGAAGACTCCCAGCCCTTATGGATCTCAACGCCGACTCCGATCGGAGCTATCAGTTTTTCAAATGTATCTAATCTATCTAAGACGGTTTCCCTTAAGAAATCTGTATTCCCACCAATCATAATTCGGAAGATAGATGAATCAAAAAAATGCGCCTGTGCGGATTGAACGCTCAAGTATTTAATGTACCGGGGAAAGTCGAGGCTCGAACATAAACAGAAATCAGTCGTTCCGGCAAAAGCGATGATTGTCCCGGGGTTACTTTTTTTAAACTCTGCGATCACGCCATACAACCCTTTGGATGAGACTGTCTTATCTACAAAATCTTTACTAATTTCAACGATAGCTGGGCGAAACTTCCCTAAGTATGCATCGAACTCTTCCAGGGTAAAGTCCCTTGTTGCCCAACCGGAAAGGATTAAATCACTAGTATTTTCCACGCGTGATCTCTCGCCCATGATGTATACATTATAACACACACTAATTTAAATGTAAATATATTTCTCGTATCACTTTTTATACTGCTAAAATAGAAGACAACCCTTAAAAGATATCAATTCAACATCAATGGATAAAAAAACAAAGATAGTCTGGTTTTGCGGCGGTAGCGGAGCCGGAAAAGAATGCCTTATCAGAAAAATATCGGAGGGCAAGGTTCCCGACCTTGTAAAACGATTGGGCTGGAACAGCAAAAAGATAATTCCCTGCCCTGAAAGTATGGACTGGGTCATCCAAGACGAAAAAGATGGCAATGGTGAACGGAGGAAACAACTCCCTAAAATAATCGAGCAGCTAGCAGTTAGCCACAATTCAGTTATCCTCGTTAAGGGCCAAGATGTAGATCTTACTGCCGACAGACTAGAGGAAGTAAAACATCGAACACCTCAATGTGACAATATGATTATTTTTATCGACACGAGCATCGACGAGACGTTCGAGCGATGTAGGAAGAAAAAATGGTGGAGCAATTCGTTTACAAAAAACGACCTTAGAGAATGGCTAAAGGAGGAGGTTAACCTATTAAAAAAGGTTCAATCCGAGTTCCTCATAGTTGCCATTGAGGGAGGTTCGGATAAAAATTACGAATTTACAGCCTTCCCTCCGACCATCAAATAGAACCCAATGTGGACCCTACCCTAGCGAATGACGTTAGAACTTTTTTCTGGGAGAAGGATCTGGAAATTCCCTATCCGGTCCGTCATGCTGCTTAGCATAGATGGTGGAGTTAAGCAAGGTAAGGTGGGTAAAATTGCCGGAAAGGAAAATATAGACTGTTTTATTGGCTAGTTGCCGAAGAAGAAGTGTAAGCCGCCAGAAAAGCATTGATTGCCTCAACTTTTTCTTGAAGCCGCGTTCCAACGATAAGCCTCTGGCGATCCTGATTTATTGTCTGAACAGCGACAACAAGAAGAATCCTGCCAAAGGATTTCCGATTTTCTTTCGTGGGAAACGCGGTGACAATCTCGGCGAATATACGTTGTGTTGTGTCCCGAAGAACGGAGTCGTCGAGCAATACCTTTATCAGAAAGCTTCCAACTACTTGAAAGGCTGCGCGCGGAGTGACTCCATATTCCTCGGAAAGAGTAAGTGGAAAATTGAATTTCCTCAACTGTTCTGGTCTTACAACTCTAATAAGCCCATCGCCAAATACCGCCTTCTCTAAATCTTCTGTGGTGAGTGACAAAAACCTTGCTCGATATGAAGATAGGTATGCAAAATAGCCTAGGTATTCTTCGAAACTAACTTTTCCTTGTTCATATAAAACTCTGAGCAAGATTATGGAAGAGCAGTATTCAGAAGCGGGCTTGTTTGTTTCTATCTCGTTCATTTTCAAGTAGAAAAAATCTTCTGTAAGAATCGGGACATTTTCTCTATGCGCAAGGATACATGCGTCGGCAAGACTAGGAGCAACTTTCTGCTCTGAAAAAGCACTCGATTTGTTAGCGGATGAGATTATGCTGATATTCTTCGGATTGCCCTCCAGTAACTTTATGCTGGTTTCAAAATTTGCTTTGATGGCATTAATTTTCTCCTTATCGAGATCTGAAATCGTTATTCTGCCATTGATGTACGCCATGCGTCCGGCTTGCCCAGGTATATATCTGAACTTATCTTCCACCTCTAGAAGCAAACTAATTACGGACTGCGGAACTTTGAGACCCAACAAGAAACCATTTATCTTGGTGAAAAGACCGGTCTCCGAGAGCAAAAGCGCCGAAGTACCGTCAAGATAGAAAGTCTCTCCGGCAACCATTCTCTTTGCGACTTCTCTTTGTTGATTCATTTCCTCCACACTTCCTGTGCTCATCTTAATGAAGCCCTTCTGCTCACTCGCAATGCGACCTATCGCATTGGTCAGGCCGCCCTCATTAAGGGCAAGAAGTGCTAGGGGAGCATCCTGTTCACAATAGAGCTTAAAGAAATCACCTCTTTCTTTCGCTTCATCCTCCATCTTGGCAATCAGGTATTTCGTATCTATTGATCCACCAGACGTCGGAATTTCAATCATTTCCATGGCATCCCACCGATGCTCGACAGATAGTCTCTGGGCACAGTGCGTCGATTGCCAGAGTATATATTTCTCTATGGGCAAAATGGTCTCTATAACAAATTCTGGGTTTTCTGAACGATACTTATTGGGAAACGAGATTCCCTCCCCTAGCTTCTTTCCGATAAACATCGCATGGTTTTCATCTAGCCCGTCAACTTTCGTGGCATCGAGCTCCTCTCCCTCCCCGATATAGAACCATCTTTCTTGATCCTTTAATTTTACGAAGGAATCCGGGATGACCTCATCAGACGATGTTAAATTAAAATCTGACATCATGTTTCCGATCTGCGAGAAGACAAAGAAAAGCATCCCGTATTGTTCCGGCGAAGGGTGTTTGACCATCTTTATGCCTTCCACCACCGACCTCAGAGCGTTTTTGGCATCCCCGGCCCTTAAGTACACCTCTGTCTCGGCGGAGATCTTACCCTCAAACGATTTCAAGAATGGAGAGTAAATTTCAATGAAGGCTCTTGCATTCGGATCATTCCTCTTCAAAAATGCATACGTTGTTTGCGCAACGAGGATTTCCGTATTGCCATCATCCATTAGTTTCATTTCCTCTGGGTTCTCCAGGACGCTGTTCCCGATGCGGACTACTTCTGGGAATCTCTCGAGGTTAAAATTTGCCGTGAATAGCTGGAGTCTCATCCTAAGCGCAGCCTTTTTGTCTTTCTCATGGCTTAATAATCTTTCTATCAAAAAGATTACCGAATCCCAAGCCTTCTTTTCTCGAGCGATTTTCAGCGTGGTCAAACTCTCTATATAACCCAATTTCGAAAGATCCATCTTCTGGAGTATCGCAAATGCCCCATCAAGATCACCTTCTTCGTAAGACAAAATAAGAAACAGTTTTTCTTTTTTAACACTTCCATCATCGGGAAGAGATTCGATAATCTTCCTTCTAAGCTCCGGTGATTCATGATTCCCCAAGGCGAAGTCTACGGCGAACCGTATATCATCCTTTAAAAAAGTGACAACTTCTTTGTAATTCTTGTTTTCGACAGCGCTTATGAAATCAACAATATTTTGTTTTTTGATCTCACTAAAAAACTCTTTCCCCTCAGTGAAGTGCGTGTTCTTTTGGAGAAATTGCAGAACCATAACTTTGGCTAAAACATCAGCAATGGGTTTTTCTGCCTTCTTTAGGTGGCTCTTAAGTTTTTCAAAATCAGCTTGGGGCAATTCCCATACATGGATCAAGTCGGCAATTAACTTTTCCGTAAGGTAGTCGAGATGACAGTCGAGGACAAGTCCAAATGTCTCTTTCGCAACAACCTCAATGCTTGAATAATCCTCCTTGCTGAGGTACATATGGAGTTTCCTTATATTCAGCAAGACCTGACTCCTCGGGCTTAACCCTCCGCCTTCATTGAATCTCTCTTCGACCTTCTCGATTTCCCTTAATACTGCATCAGCCACGCTTTGGCGCTTCTCGCTGTCTTCCTCAGCGATAACTTTGTCCGCCAATAGTGAGATTTTGACATCATAGTTAGCGAATCTAACAGGATTGAATTGTATAGCCCTTTCAACAAAGCTTTGCGCTTTCACTATATCCCCCAAACGCTCAAATATCACTGCATAAATTCTGTAAAAGTTCGATCTTGCTTTCGGTTCATCCGGAAAATTTCTTTCATCAATTGACGTGGGGTCAATATTAGTCCCTAGCCTTATTTCCCGAACCAGCCTTTCCAGCTTCAGTAACCAATAATCAGGGTTGATCTTCTCAGCCTTTGTAAGGAGTTCGTTATTCTTCTCGAAATCTTCATTATTTAGATAGATTTCCGCTAGATACAAAAATGCACGCGGATCATCCGGATATCTTTTACGAATGCTTTCGTATTTACTTCGAGATTCAATCACTTCCTCATTCTTTTGCAATGCCCTCGCCTCAAGTATTTCATAATCGAGAAGCAGGCCTTCATCATTTTGTCCTGCGATAATGTCTTTAATATTACTGAGTACTCTCAATACAAACGCGCCGCTTTCTTTGTCTAACTCAGCATCGAGCTTCTCCAAATAACCCCTTACATTTTTGATGGCATTCCGTGAATCAATATCGAATCCTAAGGACAATATCTTATCGCTACTCAGCGTGAAAAACAGGTCCTCAAGATTTTTCGGAGTGAATATCTTGAACTCTATTTCTGGATTCGCGACTTTGAGTTCCGCTCTTGCCGCCTCGAGCTTTTCGGTCACGCCTGAACCCTTATCGTTATATACAAAATTAAGCTCCTCTATTTTCGATATTGTGTCCCAACCATTTTTCAACTTCGAAAAATCTTCCTTGAACTTCCCTGCTGCATCGGCTTCTTTCTCGCTCGGGTCAGCAGGAGCATACATTTGATAATAGATGCCTTCCGCGGGGCGATAGCCATCGTTTCCCTTGTCGCCTGCTTTGCCATAAGGCCTTATCTTTTGGAATCCCTTAAAAGCCTTCTCCATAATTTTTTCGGAGAACGACTGAAACTCGATCCCATTTAATTGGTAAATCTTATTCCAGAATTGAAGGGATAAATAGTTCTTGTCCAAGGGTGTCATGTGAAGATATCTCTGTGTTCTTTTTGGCAGATTGCTTCGGTTTTGTATTAAGTATCCCTCTCAATTAATCACTTTTCAATGTACGTAAATATTACCCAATAATTAAGTACCCCTGATTAGTGTCAACTTATCATACTCTCGATGCAGGACCGCCAATAAACCCGAGAACAAAGAATCGATAGGTGTTCGTAGACAAAGCAGTGAGAACAGTTAAAGGGGTGCGTTGAGGACATTCGGGATGTAGCAGGATGACTGATACTCGATAACCGAGGGGAGCAGAGAGATCAGACAGGCCAGCTGGCTGCATAACTTGCCTGAAACGATAAACTGATTTCAAACATCAATGGTCTAGTTTCTCTTGACATCGGCGTACAAGCTGTGGTAGAATATACCCAGAGTATAGAATTGACAATTAAGATCAATCATACACGAAAGGGTAAAAGCGATGGCAACGGAAAGAGACGATGATTTCATGGCTTTGATAGGGGTGATGAAGCATGAAATGTTTTTGATCGGGCAGGTCTGTTTCGAGGCGCGATATATGCTGAGATACGAACTGGGAAAGATAGCTCGAGAGAACGGACTAGACGCCGAGGAGGTGAAAGATGTCGATTTCATCCGAGAACATGACGAAGCCCTGAATAACGCCGTCGAACGTATTTTGAACATCATTCGCCTTGCCGACGAAAGAGTTCAGGAGCTTACCCCTCCTCGTGTATGCTGATGCAGACAGTTCTTTTCCAAAAAACAAAATGCCCAACACAACAACGTGTCGGGCATTTTTTTAACTATGATTACGGCTGTTAAAAGACTGTAAATTTTTTATAGCAGAACGTGGCCAGGGCGGGATATATAGCCGGCAACCTGATGCTGCAGATCTATGACAAAATTATCCCTTAATTTTTTCCCCATTGACGTGTACTGTTTAGATATCGATGAATGGAACAGCTTCAAATTAAATGAGAGCCTGAACGTTTCTCCCTGCGTAATATCCCAAAAGCTTTTTTCCAGCATATAGCAATGAGGTTTCTTATCCCTGTTAACTGAAATCTTCTTCATGTTTCCATTGCCGTTTGGCGGATAGAACTCAGGGTGGATGATTCCATTTAAAAAATATGAATGCTTTGCGTTTTTCTGTGCAGCATTGCACAAAGGCGTGATTTCGACCGCAATGGGAATTATTTTCGCGTAGGCCGCACCAAGGGTTGTCTGGTCCTGATCAAGAATAGCTCCAATAAATTTCTTTTTGACAGCTTGGGACTGCTTAATCTTAAAAATGCTCCCCGGCCCTATATTTGTATCCGGTGTAAATATTAAGTAGGTGTTAAGTTTTGCTTTCTCGGGATCGCTTAATTTCCCTGTTTCAATTTTCCTGTATAAACTGCCAAAATCATTCGAAATAATTCCTTCTGACACGACACCTTTAAAAACCTCGTTGAAAGCCAAAAGGGCGTTTTGGGGGATATCTTTCGGCTTACCCTTCCCGGCATACGCCTCTGAAAGGGAGTTTATTGTTCTGGATAGATCTTGATGGGTCTTCTGGCCAACTATGTTGCCTGCAATATCGGAAATAGAATTTGTTGTTAGACTCTCCCAGTCAGCGAAAACTCTAAGCGAGGGGGATGAAGCAAGTTGTTCATTTATTTCTCTGATGATTGCTTTGATCTTAAATTTCCCTGATGGCGTTCTGAAATCTGTTTTTTGCAGCGTGAGCAACTTATACGGTTTTGCAAAATCGCTCTGCCTCTCCAACTGCGCTTGAAAAGTCGTTGCAACACCCTCCGTGGTATGACTTGACCAGATGACGAGTATGTAAAAGCCTGTTTTCCCGATAACCGTGCTCAATTTACTTATTGCGTTTCCGGCATTTTGAGGATCAGTGCGTCCACCGGAATCACTGAAAATCAAGTCCAAAAAAACCAGCCGTATGTTCTTGATCGTCTTTTGGGGTAGACTTTTATTTGAAGTAGCGTGATAAAAGAGCGAAGGAATCTGGATGGATTCCAATGCTCCTTTAATGGCCAGTCCCTCTTCCTGGCTGTCGTCAATAATTACCACTCTGGCAAAATCAGAAAAATTATTAAGCTTCATGGATCTGTCTGAAAATTAACTCTATGATGGCGCCGTGTTCAAACTCGTTCGGAATGCCTGTTGTCTCTTTGTAATCACGGACGAGAAGTTTGCCGTCGTATGCCTTGACCATCTCGCTTACAATATGGAGACCAAGACCCATCCCGCCAGGTTTCATGGAGACAAACGGCTGGATGGCATCTTCGGGAGAGAGCGCAAACCCCGTGCCGTTATCCGCAATGATTATCCCGACTTCGTTATTTCTGTACTTCTTCACATTGATATAGATTTTTTTGTTTCTGACACCGTGATAATCCAGCCAGTAAATGGAGTTGTCAAAGATGTTCAGCAGGACGCCAACAAGCGTGTTCAGGGAGCAGCGGATCTTGACCGGCTTCGTTTTTTCAAAAGCCTTGACCAGTTCAATCTTATGGGCTTTCAGCCTGAACTCGGTATTGAATATTGCGTCCTCAATTATCAGGTTTAAGTTCAGTTTTGTCTTTTTTTCATTGGCAATCAGCACGGAGTAATTTTCTATCAGTTTTGCAACCGATTTAACCAGACTCCTGACTTTGTTTACATTGAATTCTTCATTTGCGGCGTTCAGTACCTGAGACAATTCCTTTACGCGTTTTTCTACTTCATGTATTACCACTCCTAGGCTAAGGCCCGCACCGGCGCTCTTCAGGAGGATGCTGTTGGTCTTTATATACTGCTGCTTAATTCTGTCCAAACCGCTGAAAACTTCTTTTTTGACCTCTTCCTTGTACTTCAGGAAATCCTTTTTGCTCTGCTCGCCGGCCTTCAGCTGCTCCAGTTTGTTTTGTACTGACTCTTTGAGTTCATCAATATCGTAGAGAACCGGCTCGGTTTT
Organism: Bacteroidota bacterium; assembly: GCA_035506275.1. Lineage (NCBI taxonomy): Bacteria > Pseudomonadati > Bacteroidota > Bacteroidota bacterium. The sequence goes on along the minus strand of DATJPT010000014.1, from coordinate 5,776 downwards.
TGATGAGCCTTCATACAGTTCCCGAACCTTCCTTTTATCAATATTTCTGAGTTGACCAAATATTTCTATCGCCCTCTGCACGGATTCCTGAAAAACAAAATAGGCCGAATCCTCGATAAATCCTTCCCTGTTTGTCTTTTCCCGGAGATCCCTGCTGTCCGCCCTGCTGATATGAACGGCTGCAAGAATATTTTTATTCCCTATCCTCTGGGACGGTTGATTTATGCGCGTTTTGTCCAGATTCAACCAGTCGTCTCCCGGCTCACCATAGTTGTAAATCCGCATATCATCCCTATAAACGCGCACACCTCCATTAATCGATAGAAAATCCACAAGAGTTTCCTTGTCCTGAACTCCGAGCTTAAGGATTTTCGGCGCAAGGTCAAATAGATAAGCCTCTATTCTGATTTCCCCGATCTTGAAGAGTCCGAGATCAAGGTTACCCGCATTATTTCTCAGTTTTTTTATCGCTCTTTTGTATTCTTCACTTTCAGTATCAATCTTTCTCGGATTCAGCTTATCCATGGTTTTCCATGGTTTGAACTTATACAAAAATCTTGTGATTTCATTTCCGGAGATCGTGCAATCCAGAGTCCACAAGGCTTTTTTCTTTATGTCCTTGACGGTTAATAGATGTTTTGTCCAAATTAAATATTTGTCCTTCTCCCTAAGATTGAGCCGGAGCAGCACTTTGAAGTCGGACTGATTATTGAATGGAGAGCTTAGTGATGTAAGAGATCTGTGCAATTCTTTATAAAGGCTTTCCGTCCATACAGTCTTTATCTTCTTTATAATAATATGTGTACCGGTTCGCCCGTTTCTGAAAATCTCCGGTTTCCTTTCTTCAACAGAAAAATCAGCATCCTCAAGGTATTTTGTGTTTTGAAATTTTGTCCAGTCAATCTTTACAATCACTTCATTCTGGGAATTGGCATTTTTGGTGATCATTTCGATGTAATTCCCTAGTTTATGAACACCGAAGCGTCCAATGCCCTTTTCCCCGATGGGCAGTCTCTTTGCAGTATATCCAAATTCTTCAGGAACATCCTTTCCCTGCAGTACTAATTCCTTTACGTCTGCCCCGGGCTCCAGCCAGACGTTCCTTACAATTTCGGGGGTCATGCCAATCCCGTTGTCCTGTAAGATAATCTCACCCGCTTCCAAGTTGTCTACATCGTTGAGTATCACTTCACATTTTTTTGCATCTGCGTCATATGCATTTTTCACCAATTCAACAACAGCAATATTCTCGCTGCGGATTAATTGATCTCCCAGCTGTAATAATAATCTTGCACGTGGCTTGAAATTGCCCATCGTTTTTTGATTGTTCATATATATTTCTTTAGTTCCTTTGCCAAAATAGTCGAAAGCAAAGGAGGAACGGCGTTGCCGATTTGCCTGAATTGAGAACTTCTTTCACCCTCAAATTTATAGTCGTCGGGAAAAGTTTGCAAGCGTGCCGCTTCCCTCACGGTCAGCGAGCGCAATTGTTGTAGGTCCGGATGAATATAATGGTGGCCATCTTTGGCGATATGAGCTACAACGGTCTGGGCACCGTCGGCATTCGCGTCTACCACCTTGAACCTGTCCAAAAAGCCATGCTTGTTTTTGTGAGTCTTGAGCTTATCCGGCAGGTCATTATATCTAATATTTCGCCCGTGCCGTTTTGCCAGAATTGCCCTGCGGTATATTTGCAGATCCCGTCTGTTGTTCGGACGCGCGACGTGCTCCATAATGACGTCGAATTTTCGATCAGCTATTCCAATTTCCGTCAATAGCTTTCCGACTTTTGAAGATAATTCCACTCGTTTTCCCTGTCCCGATCTGATCTTCGGGAGATCGGCAAGAAAAGACTTTACACGGTACTCACGGCTGGTATTCGGAAAATCGGGATAGCTCCTGAGTCTGGATTCTTTACTCCACCCGACAAGAATGATTCGCTTCCTTGTCTGAGGTACTCCAAAATCCACGGCATCAAGCGTCTTGTAGGCTGTTTCATATCCCGCTCGCTTCATTAATAGGCGCATCTCACGCAGATGCCTCCCGTCTCCGGCACTCTCAAGGCCGGGAACATTTTCAAAAACAAATATTTTCGGCTTAAGAGCTTTCAGGAATTTGACATAATATCTATAAAGAAAATTGCGGTCGTCTCTTTTCATGTTCCTTTCGTCGCGCGCCCGACCTATGTATGAATATGCCTGACAGGGCGGCCCGCCTATGATTATATCGAGATCTCTCCCCTCAAGCCGTTTTCTAATCTGCCGTATAAGTTCTCTGAAATTATCCTTTCCGATCCTTGAACATATAACGGAATCCCTCTCGCGTTGAAGTTCATACTTCTCAACAAGAGCGTCACGACTTATTTTCCCCAGAACATAGTCTCTGTAATCTTTGAACCCGCCCTTTTTCACAAGCGCATGATAAATCATTCGTGTCACAATCGTGCTGCATGCATTGCTGTCCATTTCAATGTGACCGACTATTTCGCATCCAGCTCTTACAAACCCCTCCGAAAAACCTCCGGCGCCCGCAAACAGATCAAGAACTGTGGGAGAACAGTTTTCGCTAAGTTTTCTCTCGACGGTGGCGAGAATTTTTTCGGGATTTTTCTTGAGATCATGCTCTCTTACCCGCAGAACTGAGACCCCCTTGCCTGCGAGCATCCTGTTGACCTTACGATCCCGTAGAATATTCGCCTTGATCTTCGCCCGCCAGAACGCTGTATTCGTGGCTGGCATTTTGAAACAGGTTTTGCACCCGTGCCAGAAACACCCGTCTATGAACACCGCCATTTTTTTGTTACGGAAATAGAAATCCGGACGCCCAGTCATATCCTTGGGATGAGTCTCAAAATCCGTGATGTTTTTCTTGCGGAGCAGTTCTTGGAAGATCATTTCCGGGCCAGTACCTGTGGACCTGATCCTAGACATGTTATATGATCGTTGTTTTGCGGTGAGGACATCAGCCATGGGTTGGAGTACTTTCCTGCATTTAAATATAACCCTATTTACAACTATTTCCTATATGATGAGACTGTGTGTCATGCAGCATAATATAGAGCGTGAAAATATGCACGGCAAAGTGGGAGAAATTGCCTTTGTACGCAAGGGTCTGAGCTAAGTCCAAATATACTCTATTCTTCGGGAGGTCTCTCGCAATACTCGTCATAGTCAGTTGTCAGTTCATCTCCCACTTTGATGTCAGTCAGCGCATAAAATCGGAAATCCTTATCGCACCCGACATTAGGATGTTCAGATTCATTTACATACCACGCCACGGTCAGTTTGTTAAAACTCGTCGGCACACCATATTTCCCTTCGTTAAGGGGGCCGAAATCGTAATATAACTTTCGGATCTCTTTGGAGAGTTCACTTACGCGAGCCGAATCAATCCGAACCATCCCTTCGTCGTCGGGTTCGAAGAGATATGTCCCCTTTTTGATATCTCTGATTGCCAATACACCGACACCATCCGGATCCACCTTTGATCGCCCTAACCTTGTGTAGACGCCCTCGTGGGGCAACCCTGTTCCCATCACACTTTTCATTTCAATTCTCAATGTCCCCGCGTCAAAAACAAGAATAACGATGGCGAGCGCCAATAACCAAATCGCCCATCCTGGTATGGTAACAAACCCGATTATGGTGAACCCTAAAATCAAAAGACCGCCCACAACATAGTTACCATTGAGAAGGTAGTATGCCAAATACCAGTCGTTTAACCGTTCAATATCTTCCGGCCCCGCCGTGAGGAGAAAACCCCAATTGATGGGATACCATTTATCGATTACAGACTCGATTAGATCTCTACATGTATCCAAAAATGTTCCCACTATCCACGAAGCGATAAAACCACCAGCTCCGAGAGCGGCAACTATTGCAAGGAGGCTTTGCGAATGAAGGAGAGAAGAAACAACCTCCGGATGCCTCACCCAATAGGCGGCTCCAACAACGATTATCGTCGCAAACCCTGGCAATATTTCAGAAATGAGTGGCTGAGGCTTTATAGAGGATTCTTTTTTCATATTTTTTTGTTTCGATTCCAAATCTTGAGATTAATTCAACCTTTTAGTCTAATGAATAGCGGTAAGGGTTCTATAGCCGTTCCGATATTTATTGAATCCGAGGCTTGCATTGTCAATATGCACCAACAAAAGCGTTCGCATCCCGTATTCAGTCTTAATTATAATGCTCTAATCCACTTCTGCCAACTTTGACATTCTATTCCGGATGGAGCTCCCTAGCGGAAAGCTTTTTCTCAGCATGAAAATAGCCAATTTTGATTCAGCAATCAAACATAGCCTCATGATGGTTGAGATGAATTTCACCAAAAAAATAATGGGGAGTAATTTACTCCCCATTTTCCCCTCCATTAACGATCGGTATCCCTACGCGTGATTGACCCCATTAAGCCGAGGACTGGGTGTCGCACTTCTTGATCACAAAGTCGTGATATTCAGTGAACTCAATAACAAATTGTTGTTCGAAATTCTCCGCACGGTAGAGGGACATCTTGATTGGAATAAATTCTTGTTCCAGATCTTTGTGTTCTCCGTCGAAAAATTCCTCCGACCTGACCTCCCCGTCATTTATCATGACAGCGTAGCCCTGGCTCTCCAACTCGGCGCAGATAATGCCAAGTGATGAGTTCATTTCGTCTGCGTCGAGTGCATCGTATAATTTTTGGATATTCATGATCAGTTCACCTCGATTCATTTTTTTGCGCTGTGATTCCAACAAAGAGCGAAGATTTTTCTTAAAGTGTTCTGAATGACGGGACGCACTCCGGCTCGAAGCCTCTAACCGAAGATGCCTCATTCGAAATTAAGCAATAATAGAATCTGAATCAAAGAGGAATTTCGCCGCGACTCTGGATCGCCCCGGAGGCATACGATTGAGAACAACGGGGAGTTTCTCGCTCCCCGTTTCTTATTTAATTCAGCATTTCCGCCGCCACCTCGAACGCCTTCTTCTTTAACCTCTCGCCCGAGCCAAACCACATCGACTTGAGCCCAGCCATATCGTCTGCGGTTGTTCTCCGGTAGTGATCGACGAGTTCCGTGACGGCGTTGTAGGCTCCCCAAAGGGATCCTTTGGCCATTTCCGCGCCGATTCCGTTCTCGGTCAGTTCCACTACCTTTTCCCGCACTGTTGTCGCCCGGGTCGAGCGCTCTTTATCCGGCGGATCGGGAAATATCTTCTTCAGATAATCATTCAGCATCGTCTGTGTCATCGACTTTTTGCTCATTCCGTTGAAGATCTGATCAAGCTCCGCATAGAGCTGGTTCGTCAGCCCGAGGATTTCATGGGCCTGCTTCAGCCTTGCCTCCGCCTGGGCGGTGTGGCGGATCCGCACCTCCTGCTCCCTGCCGTCGAGTGCGACAGTGAGAGTGTTTTCGCAGACAACACGGATGGGCGTGAGTTTCACACGAACCGGTCCGCTCCCGTCGTGAGAGTTCGTGAGAAGCAGGAATTTTTCGACGAGATCATCACCGTTCACCCGGATATAGTCGGGCAGTTTGGCGAGAATCCATATCCGCTCCCCTTTCCCGAGAACGCCGGCGGTGTGGTAGATCGCTTCGCCTTCACCGACCAAGGCATCAAATGTCGTGAAGGCATCCCTGTTCTGGATCGGCTCGTAGCGCGAACCGACGACTCCCAAAACCTGCAAATTGTCCGTCCTTACAGTGGCGTAGTGACCCACCACCGGTAAATCCGGGGTTGTCGTTCTCAGCGTTTTCTTCACTACATTGAAATCCAGCCCTGCAGCTTGAATC